>NZ_JAYEEY010000026.1:0-73126 GCF_035156415.1 Algoriphagus persicinus | reverse complement strand
TCCAGAGCCATAAGCAAAAAGACCTATACCAACTTCTGCCCTCAAACTGGCAGCAGCACAGGATTAACTGAATTCCTTACAATTCCTAGCCCAAACTATATGGGATGCTCGGAGGGATACGTTTGTCTCCAATTCTGGCAAGCGTTCTTGGATGACAGAAACTTCCGGTTATGAAGACTCATGGGAGCCAACCAATAGCAGGCCTGGAGCACTGGGTATGGGAGTGGATATTGCTACAGCTATTATCTTCGGAGATGTAAGTGCATGGGTACACTGGCAAGGAAGCAATTTAAATGGAATAGATAGGTATAGCATCATGTCAGACAGAGTAGTAGGAAAGAAATATCAGGCATCTAAGCACTTTTACCACTTTATCAGGCCGGGGGCTGTAAGAATCGAAGCCACTTCACTCGATGAGAATGTTACTGCGCTGGGTTTTGAACATACAGCTCACAACACTAAAACATTTATATTTATAAATAATAAAAAAGAAGATGTTGCTGTCAGACTTAATATAACAAAAGGCTCAGCACAGGAATATGAAATGTTTGTGTCCTCAGTCAGCTTAAATTGTGCTTCTCAGGGGACAATTCCAGCCGATGGACTTTTTGTGCTCCCGGCAAGGTCTATAGTAACTTTGCATGCAGGTGGTAGCAAACTGAAGAAAGATAATTAGAATAAAATGTTAAACTCAATAATTCTGGTTTCTAATTGATGTACAACTTATATTATACCAGATCAATATTATTGAATATCGCAGAGGATAAATAAGGGCAAACAAAATGAGATTTGGTTTTATGTTTTAGCTGACAATAAGCTGAACTCAATAGGTGTTTTCGTAAACCTTGACTTTGAATTGCACTATTTTATGTATGATAAATCATTAAAAACATGAAAATATATAGCTGGGTATTAATAAAAAATATGCATTTTGAGAATGAAATAGAAGTGTTTAAGGAAATAAAAAACCATTCTTATTCTATCTTTACCAAGTCATTATGTCAAATATTTAAATACTATGTTAGACAAGTCAAAAACAGGGCTTTCAATCCCAACTTGATTCTTTTAAAGAACTGCTCTTATTCATTTTTTATTTTAATCTTTATTCTTTTATCCTGTTCATCAGATAAAAAATCGGATGAAAGTGGTTCTAGTTTAAAAGCTGTTGCAATTCAAGTTCCTGAGGGTTATAGTGTTGAAATGGTTGCCGGAGCTGACTTAGTAGATTACCCGATGTTCGGAACATTGGATGAAACCGGAAGGCTTTTTCTCTTTGAATCCACTGGAGATGTTTATACGGAATCCGAAGATGCTATCAAAGACCCTCAATTCCGGATTAACCTCTTGGAAGATCTGAATGGCGATGGGATCTATGATAAAAGCACCATTTATGCGGACAAGGTAGGGTTTCCGCAGGGAGGTGTTTTTCATAAGGGAAGTTTATATGCTACTTCAGCACCTGATCTAATCAAGTTCACAGATACCGACGGTGATGGCAAGGCTGATCAACGGGAAGTTATGCTTTCGGGATGGAAGCTCAATGTAAATGCCAATAGCCTTATTGGGCCTTTTCTTTCACCAGACGGATGGTTATATATGACCAGTGCGATAATGGGTTTTGATGTCACTACTCAAGAAGGAGAACAACTGAAAGGGGAGACTTCCCGTGTTTGGCGTGTAAGACTGGATGGGTCAGGCTTGGAGTGGGTTTCTGCCGGGGGAATGAACAATCCGGTGGAATTGACTTTTACAGCAGCCGGGGAGCCAATTGGCACAATGACTTATTTTACAGAACCTAAAGCAGGGCAAAGAGATGCCTTAATATATTGGACAGAAGGAGGAGTATATCCGAAGCCGAATGATAACATCGGTAGAGATAAGCTTACACGTACCGGTGATTTGCTTCCTGTTATATCAAAATATTCAAGAGTATCACCTGCAGGAATATACAGATACAGAAATACAGGATTGGGAGAGGATTTTAAGGATAATTTATTTAGTGCCCAGTTTAATACACATAAAATTATTAGGCATAAACTTATCCGGGAAGGTGCGTCTTTCAGAACGGAAGACGAACCTTTCCTTTGGAAGGATGATGAAGACTTTCATCCCACTGACGTTTTGGAGGATGCAGATGGAAGTTTGCTTGTAGTAGAGACAGGAGGTTGGTTTATAAAGGGCTGTCCCCTCTCTCAGGTATCCAAGCCAGAGCTTAAAGGAGCAATTTACAGGATTCGGAAAAATGATGCGAAAAAAGTATCTGATCCTTATGGAAATGGGATCAATTGGACTCTCGGTCAACCTGAGGAAATGGTAGAATACCTCGAAGACTCAAGGCCTTTTATAAGAGACAAAGCCGGACAGGCCTTAGTGGACATTGGAAATTTGTCGGTGAAGCCTTTGATTGACATACTAAAAACGTCCTCGATTATTGATTCTCGCACAAATGCTGTTTTTATTTTATATAGAATTGGGACAGAAGATGCTTTGGCAGGTGTCCGTGAGGGCTTATACGATAATGACCAGCAGGTAAGAATTGCCGCAGCACGGGCAGCTGGATTGGCTAAGGATGCTCTTGCTCTCGAAAAGTTAAGGGATCTTGTCCAACAAAACGATGCTGCAGTACAGCGTCAAGCCGCAACATCCTTAGGACAAATTGGTGATCAATCATCTGTATCCACCTTGTTAGCAGCTTCTGAAAAGAATAACGATCGATTTACCGAACATGCCATTATTAATTCTTTGATCCAAATCAATAAGTCTGTCGAGGTTATACAAGCATTGATACATCCATCCGAAAATGTGCAAGAGACAGCATTAATTGCTTTGGATCAGATGTCAACTTATCAATTGAAAGCTAGTCAGCTCATACCTTTCTTGGAAGGAAGTGCACCTAAATTAACCAAAACTGCACTTTGGCTGGTTTCACTTCATCCGGATTGGTCTGGTGAAATGTCAGGATTCATAAGTAAAAGATTTGTGGGTGCGCCATTATCCCAAGAGGAAGAAAACATGTACGGGGATATTTTGGCTTCCTTTTGTGGAAATTCCAGCATGCAAAAGTTTATGGTCGATCAAATGAAAACGGGTACTTCCGAACGCAAAATATTCCTTTTGAAAGCAATGTCTAAATGTGAAGTGGATGAAATTCCGGCCATCTGGGTAACAGAAATCGGTCGGCAATTGGCCACAAATGATCCTGCTGTTCAATATAAAGCACTTGAGTTAGTTTTGTTGAGGGAAATTTCCTCATTGTCCAACCCACTTCAAAAATTGACAGTAAATGAAAAGATTGAACCAGGTTTAAGGCTGGAAGCTTTGACTGCTCTCTTGATATCAGATCCTAGTATCACAGATCAGCAATTTGATTTTATTTTTGACCAGTTACAAGTTGATAAAGAACCGCCGCTTCGTCAACAGGCTGCAAATGTTTTAACCAAGGGTAAGCTTTCAGAAAAGCAGTTATTGAAAATTTCCGTTGATTTTTTGCCTTTGGCAGATGCGTTTATTCTTCCACGATTGATACCAGTTTTCAGGGGAAGCACAAATGGACAAATAGGTGAAGTTTTAGCCAAAGCACTTACCAATTCTCCAAGCCTTGACAGCTATAATGAAGAAAATCTTCGCGTAATTTTCGCCAATTTTCCTGCGGAAGTTAATTCAATGGTAGAGAAACTTTTCGAGAAATTACGAAAATTGCAAGCTCTGAGGTTGCAACGATTACAAGCTTTAGAAAAGCAAATTCCTAAAGGAGATCTGCAAAGGGGTAGATCGCTGTATTTTGGGAAAGCCATCTGTTCCACCTGTCACACGTTAGGCCCCGAAGGAGGTGATTTGGGTCCAGACCTTACATCTATTCAACAAGACAGGTCGGCACATGACCTTCTAGAGTCAATTGTTTATCCGAGTGCTACTTTTGTTCGGGAGTATGAAACGTATCGTATTAAAACTAAAACAAATGAATATAGGGGTATAATAACGGAAAATACACCGAATGTCATTGTTCTGGCAACTTCACCCCAGACAACGGTGAGAATATCAAGAGCTGATATTATTTCCACCTTGGTTGAGGATGTATCAATGATGCCCCAAGGATTGGATCAACTTCTCAGTGATCAGGAATTGGCTGACTTAATGGCATTTATTCTGGGACAGGATCAGAATCCAGATAAAGATAGAGCTATTTTAAGATAATTATATAAATAAGACGACCTATGGACCGCAGAAAATTTTTCAAAAATGGAGTTTTATCAGGGGCTGCAATTATTACAGGATCAACGTTTTCAGAGACGTTTGCCGAAACGAGCCNACCGCAGAAAATTTTTCAAAAATGGAGTTTTATCAGGGGCTGCAATTATTACAGGATCAACGTTTTCAGAGACGTTTGCCGAAACGAGCCACCTCACCACCTCCGAAAAATTTAACATGAAATTCTCCCCTGAGTTTGGCATCTTTTCAGAACTTTCAGGAAAAGATCCTGTCGATGAAATAAAATGGGGTTACGATCAAGGGTTTCGGGCTTGGGAAAATACCGGATTGCGAAGTAGAACGACAGGAGAACAGGAACGAATCAGTCAAATTATCCAGCAAAAGGGAATGGAATTTGGTCAATTTGTTGGCACCATGACTTTCAAGGATGTCACTTTTGCAGGAAGGGATTCCAATCTCCGTGAGGGTGTATTGAGTGATGTCCGGTCCTCTGTGGAAGTTGCCAAAAGGATGAATACCAAATTCATCCACAATGTCTTGGGTGTGAAGGACCCAAGGCTGCCTTGGGATTTTCAAATGGCTAATGCGATCGAATTATTAAAGCAAATAGCGGATATTTATGAGCCTCATGGGATCATCATGGTGATGGAATCTATGAATCATAAGCGCGATCATCCTGAAATGTTTTTGCATACTATACCGCAAGCTTACGCTTTGGCCAAGGCAGTAGGAAGTCCTAGTGTCAAAGTACTTTTTGACTTTTATCATGTTCAAATAGAGGAAGGTAACCTACTGCCAACTTTAGATTATGCCTGGGATGAAATTGCCTACATTCAAGTTGGTGATACTCCGGGCCGTAAGGAGCCTACCTCAGGTGAAATTAATTATCCAAATGTTTTGCGGCATCTCCATGACAAAGGCTACAGGGGATTTGTAGGTATGGAACATGGGATAAGCAAACCAGGGAAAGAGGGTACACATGCTGCTTTGAAGGCCTATAAATCAATAGATCCAAAATAGTATGCTGGTGATTATTTAATTTACTTTATTAAGTAAACGGGGCCTCAAATCCAAAAAGGGATAGCTGATTTGGACTGGAATATTCGCTGTGCGGTTCAACCCTACTGGAGGTCTTGGCCATGTGTCCTAGCACTTGTACCTCTTTATATTATTAAAAATCCAGCTCTTCTCCCAAGAAAATCAATTCTTGCATATTAAAAGCAGGCTCTAACAAAAAAAAACAGAAACCTCAAATCGCTATAATTTGAGGCTTTTCGAACCATTTGAGTGATTAAAAACAGAGGAGGGATTCGAATGGTCGGTTCTATTGACCTCATAAACAGGGATTTGTATGTGAGTAAAAGGTTTGGGTCTCGATTTTTTCGCAGAAATTTTTTATTGGATTTGGGATGAGCGATTAAGGTCAAATATCAAGACTTAGTGTGCAGACAAGTTAAGGAGAACTTTGCTGGCTATAGAACGGTGCCGGATATCGTTTTGGTACATTTAGGTACCAATGATCAAAAGGATGGTGATTTTGAAAAGAGTGTGGGTAAACCTCTACGGGATTTTGTCCAATTCCTGAGGACTAAAAATCCTGAAGTAGTGGTATTGTTGGGGCATCTTAACTTTAATGGTAGTGCAGCTGCGATGGATATAAGATCGGTGGTGGAGAGAGTGGCTGATGATTTAAACAGTAGAAAATCGCCCGTAGTCACGGTGCATCATTACAAAGGATGGCGTGAAAGTCCAGAAGATTTATTTACTGATACTTTTGATTGGGCACATCCCAATTTGAAAGGCCAGGAAAAGATGGCAGTAAATTGGTTGAAGGCCATGAAGCTTTATTTATAAGTGTATGGTAAAGAAAGTGGCCGCATAATTAAAAACCTCCCAGTCCCATTCTGATTTCTGGCTTGTTAAAATTGAATAATATGACCTTAAAAAAAACAACATTTCTTTTTCTCCTCACACTATTTTTGATCTCGGTGTTATCGGCTCAGGAAGGCCGTAAGGCTATGCCCCCAGGATGGGAAGATGAATATCCCGAGGCACCGATGCCTAACCACATATCGGATTGGGGTAAGCATATACAGCGAACCATGACCCTGTTGGCCACCAGTACTCCTGAAAAACGCAATACGGTTCGCATCTTGTTTTATGGACAAAGTATTATAGCCAATAAAAAATGGACTGATGCAGTGGTCTATGACCTGATTATTAGATTTCCACACGCACATATAATTTATGAAAATCGCGCTATTGGAGGATTTTCTTCTCAATATCTAGTAAACTCCAGCGAAAGTGATATGTATCCGTTTTATCCTGATTTAGTAATTTTCCATGTGTACGGTGCCCATAAGGAATATCAGGAAATCCTCCACAACCTAAGATCGCGTACCACTGCTGAAGTAGCCATTGTTTCCGATCATCTTGGAGCTGAAGAATATGATGGGAAAGAATTTCACGAACCTAGCGATTGGGACAAATTCATGCGCAAAACCTTTGTTCCTGCAGTTGCCGATGAATACAAAGCACAGCTTATAGACATCACCACGCCATGGAAGCAATACTTAAAAAGTAACAATCTGACCTCTCAGGATTTACTTAACGATGGTATCCACTCTAACGATCATGGGTGTTTCCTGATGAGTGAACTCGTGAAACGAGAGTTGGTCTATTTACCCGATCTTCCTAAAGATGAGTGGAAAGATCTGGTGAAAGAGTATGTTGTTGGCAAAGACGCTAAGTTTAAAAAAGGTAAATTGATCCTGGATTTTGATGGCAATAGGGTAGATGTAGTTGCGGGTGAAGGACCTAAATCAGCAATATTGGATGTTAAAATTGATGGTAAAAAACCGTCCGAGATCATAGGTTGTTATACATTTACCCGCACCAGTGGCTCACCGGGTGTGGATTGGCCTGCTTTACTTCGAATAGATTCTGAAACACTACCCCTCATCGAAGATTGGAAATTAACTGTTGTGAAAGTAAATGTGGCCAATACTGATTTTACCTTTAAGGTGGAGGGAAGCAAGACAGGGCTTGATGGCGTAGGCAATAGTTTGGAAAAATTTATCTCCAATTCCGGCCGTGTGGTAATAGAACCGGGAATGTGGATGAATCTAGAGCGCGATTATAAGCATAAAGGGAAACCACTTACTCCTGGTTTTGAAATCACCTGGTCGGTAAAACCATTGTTTGTTGATCAATACACTCCTATGGAGATAACGGATCCGACAAAAGAATATACCAGCACTTTGGTTCAAAATCTGACGAATGAAAATCATACATTAGAGTTGACTATCATGGGCAAAGGAGAGCCCCAAGTCAAGACCATTAGGATATATACTCCGCCTGTAAAAGGGCCGATGAAGCTCGTTGTTGACCCACCAAAAAAATGAACTATGCAAAATAATTATAAGAAATTTAAAAAGGCAGCATTCTTAGCTTTGCTTATTTCAATGAATGCATGTACACAAATATCTCGACAAAATCAGAGCATGGAAGAAGTCGAGCCGGTTACAATTATGCAAGAAGACGATGGATACCAATTGAATCGGAACGAGAAACCTTATTTTATAAAGGGTGCCAGGATAATTGCGGATAAATACATGGACAAAGTAGCCGAATACGGTGGAAATTCAATTCGGATCGGTTATAGCGAAGATGCAAAGGATATTTTGGATGAATCCCATTCACTAGGTCTTACTGTCATGTTTGGTTTGCCTTTCAAAGCAGAAAGAGAAGGATTCGATTACGATGATAAAATTGCTGTGCAGGAACAATACGAGCTGATGAAAGAAATTGTGAACACTTACAAAAACCATCCTGCCATTTTATTATGGGCTATTGGTAATGAATTGGACCATATTCCGGGAAATAAAGATTACAATCTGAAAATGTGGGACGCGGTGAATGATGTGGCTAAAATGATCAAAGAAGAAGATCCTGCGCATCCGGCAATGACAGTGGTAGGTACCGGACGCATGGAGAAATTAAAAGACCTGGTAGAAAGATGTCCCGACTTGGATTTATTGGGAGTTAATGCTTATGCAGATATAGGTGAAATACCCCAGTGGCTTAGAAAATACAATTGGAACAGGCCCTACGCGATAACAGAATGGGGAGTCAGCGGCCATTGGGAAGTCCCCAAGACCAAGTATGGAGTTGCCATAGAAGAATCTAGTACTAAAAAAGCAAATATTTACCATGAAAAGTATGAAAATGTAATTGCTTCAGACCCATGGTGTGTCGGGTCATATGTGTTCTTATGGACGAGTAACAGGCAGGAGCATACTCACACTTGGTACAATATGTTCTATGATAATGGCATTGAAAAAGGAACAGTAGAAGTGATGCATTATGTATGGACAGGGGAGTGGCCTGACAATAAAAGTCCTCGGTTGGAATCATTAACCATTGAGGGGATGAAAGCCGAAGATAATATAGAATTGGATCATAATAAGATATATACTGCCTCCGTTGATGCCAATGATCCTGACAATGACTCTTTAAAATACGAATGGGAGTTGGTTCCTGAGAATAAAGCGTTTGGAGCTTATGCCGGACAAGGTGAAACCAAACCTCCAGTAGCGGAAGGTGCTATTAGAGAAAAAATTGAAAATGGAAAAACAGTGAAATTTGAAGTGCCTGATGCCAGTGGAGACAATTACCGCTTGTTCGTGTACGTGTATGATGGTCAAGGAAAAATAGCGGTTGCCAATATTCCATTCTATGTGAATTAAGAAGTGATTTTTTCTTTCATAATGCTCTATCTTATAAACTCTAATTAAAATTCACTAAGTCAGAGTTTATATTACACCCTTTAAAATTTATGTTTTGGAGGAAAACTGATGAATGGTTTCATATTCAATCTTACCGTTAATGACTCTGTTTCTCAATTACTAGCATCCGGGTAAAAAATCCAGCATAAAACAGCTTTCTTGGAATAGTACAAAACTGAAAAATCGAAACTACAGATCTAGTATATTACTGTTTAAATGGGATGTTGCGGTTGCCACACTGCAAACAACCCTATGCAACATACATAATTACCCGGCACAGATATACGATATACAAATATACGGATACGTAGAGATACGTAGATATACACATATCCTGACATACCTATATCTACATCATGGGGATTTAAAAAACCTTGACTTTAGAAGGTATGATGCCTTTTATTTTTTTAATGCCTTTGAAGAAAACATCAATCTTAAGGATAAGTTGGATAAGGATGGTAGCATCAATTTCGAACAGTATCATAGGTATATCAAGCTGATCCGGGAGAAATTTGAAGAAGCTGCCGCAGGCACCAGAATCGTGACTTATTGTGGAGATGCCGCCGAGATTCCCGAAAGTTACCTACTTGTTAAATCAAGCAATAAAGGGAAGTTGAAGTTTTGGGAGAAGGTGGGTTTTTAAAGTGCAAAAAAAAACAGCCCGAAGGCTGCTTTTTAGATATTGTGCTTAGTGTGCGGTGGGAACTGCCTCGGTTGATTTGGAATTCTTTTGCCAGAAGAAGAAAATCGTGAAGAGGACAATCAGGATGATGGGGAAATACATCATTTTCTGTAGTGTATCCTGACCAGTAGCAAGCTCTAATGCTGCTCCAGTCAATCCGGCACTTTCATTTTGTGCAGTGGCATTATCGATCCAGATTCCAGTGATTGGGTTGAAAATCGAATTGGCAAACATGCCTACTCCACCAATAATTGACATTCCTAGAGCGCCTGTCAGCGGTGCTCTTTGTGCAGTAGCACCAATCATCACCGGCCAAAAGTAACACACACCCAGACCAAATATAATTGCTGCCAAATAAGCGGCAGGGCCTGTAATAACACTGAACATATAAATCCCTATAGCTGCTAAAATGGCTCCACCCAGCAAAACTCCTGTTTGGCCTAAGGTTGCGACAACAGGGCCTGCAAAGAACCTTCCTGCAGCCATCACTCCAAATGTCAATGCAAGGATCAACATAGGATCTGCTCCACTACTTACTAATATTACATTCACCCACTGATTAGGTCCAAATTCGGATATGGCTGTCAAAGACATACATACAAAAAGGAAAATGAAGACTGGGCTTACCATTGCTTTCAAATTTTCAGTGATTGATGTGACACCTTCAATCTTTGGTCTTGGAAATGCTTTACCAAAGAACAGGACAGCATAGATGATAGTAGGTACCATCAAAACCCACATTTGAGTCTCCCAATTAGCTAAAACCCCACCTGCATCGGTCATGAATTTAGATAGTAGTGAACCAACTAAGATTCCGCCTGGAAACCACATGTGAAATCTGTTGAGCATTTTATTCATCTTCACGCCGTTATACATGTCGGCTATCATTGGATTACAAGCCGCTTCAGTACATCCATTTCCAAATCCGATGAATAAAGTAGAGATCAACAATGTCGTATATCCACCGGCATAAATGGTCATTAAGATGCCCAAGGTATGCGCCACAAACGCAATTCGCATTATATTGGCCGGACCTACTTTGTGATAGAATAATCCTCCTAAAATCATAGAAATAGGAAAACCTAAGAACCACATGGAATTGATGAATCCGAGTTGCTCATTTGATAAATTAAACTCTGCCCCAAGTTGGGGTAGAATTCCTGCTCGTATAGAGAAGGTAAAGGCGGTGGTAATGAGCGCAAAACAACTCGCGTTGAAGAGTGCCGACTTGTTGATGGTTTGTGTCATATGATAGGTTTTAGAATTTTGGGTTTTGAACAATCGATTGTAAAGGTGGAAAAATAGGAAAAATATTGCATTCAACTTTCCCGCTAATAAAAAATATTCTTCTGAATTGTATCTTTAATCTAATACAAGCAGTGGTGCAGTTTCTTTTTCCTCAAGACCATAGTGTGGATTTCGGAGTACTATTACGACCACGTAATTCCCAGTAGGAACGTACTTCCCAAATGCTTTTCCATCCCAAGTAAGTACAGGCATTTCTAGTGGAATGTCCTTCGTGGCGGTGTGGTAGATTAATTCTCCTTGACGGTTTAAGATAAATAGTTCTGCTTCTGTAACCCCTTCACTCATTAGCACTCTAAAGTCCTTCGTAGGGTTGCCCAGGATCATTGCATTAGGATAGACTAGTTGATAATCACAGATGTCATAAGTTCTGAAGGTCTCTTCAAATTCACAACCATCTACAGTGGTCACTAGTAATCTGTAATCACCAATCTGATCAGGCTTAAATAAGCGCTGGGTAGATACCAATTGCTCTTCAAAAAACCATTCATACTTGTCATAATCCCCAGGATCAATTGGGGCCAGGCTGTTATCTTTTGAGCAGATCGGGTAGCTTTCATTCAGATTAGCAAGTGTCAACAGAGAACTTTCCTCTACCAAAATGAGATTACGGCCAATCTCGCAATGAAATTTATTATAAGCGACAGCTTCGTAGGTTCCTGCTTCATCTACGACGATCTCTAGGAGGTCATTGAATTCAGGTAGCTCGCTACGCTGATCATTCAAATCGTAAAAAATCCACTCCGTCTGCTGCACCTCTTCTTCATCAGTAGTCAATGTAACTACAGCAAATCCCGGTTCAGGGCAAATTTTGGTGGCTTCTAGCTCCATGGGTACTGAGGTTACAGGAATGGTCACTTCAAATTCAATTGGAGCAACGTTACAAAAACCACTGGCCAATGGTTGTGCCACCAGGGAAAAGAAGCCAACTGTCGCAGGATAAAATTCAAGACCTCTGCCAACAATTTCATTTTCTGAATTGAGCCATCGAAGGCTTGTTTCTTCCGGAGGTAGGCCTTGGATGTCAGCTATAAATTGAATTGGATCAAAGCACCCTCTTTCTACTCGGATAGGAGTGAAAGTAATCCTAGTAGAAACGCTCACGTTGAATTTTTCTACTCGTGGACAGAGGGTAGATGAGGGGTCATTTGCTTCCGCTTTTAAGGAATAAGATCCCGCTTCAGCAAGAGCGAAGGCTTTGCCTGAGCTTAAGGCTTGAGAGCTTCCGTCAGGGAAAGTCAGGGTGAAAAGTAAATCCTCGGTAGTTTCAGGAATAAAATCAAAAGTCTCACAGATGTTTAAAGCCTCAGGTAAACTGAATTTTACCTGTGGTTGGCTAGCAATGGTGAAAGATTCATTAGGGTAGGTGCAGCCATCGATTACTTGCTCAAGAATGTAACTGCCGGAAGTGAGGTCAAGCTTCAATAATCCACTTGCTGGAATCGTTCCGGCACTGATTTCTCCCCTTGAAACAGAAAATAGGCGATATTCACCATTCCCAATTGGTTGACCAAAATCCACCTCAACCTTTCCCTTGGTGACTCCAGCTGCTGAGCAAGTTTCAGGAGAAATTGCTATGGTTGGAGTTAGTTGGTTCGGTGGGCTCGGAGTTACGGGAGGGTTTTTAGCTTCTAGTTGCACTAACTTGGTTATTTCACACCCATTTTGGGTAGCGATGATGGAATAGATCTTTGGTTTGAGATTTGAATAGGTCAAAACCTGGCCAGCTACTACAGGACTTTCAGTAATGCCAAGCTCTGGAATTTCGATTGAATCCAGATTAGAGCTGCTTGTGATCTGAAGGCTCCCATTTTCCGCAATGCAGTCATCTGGTGAGATTAGAATTTGTACATCAATCTTGGGGGATTCTAAAAGTTCAAAGGCGGTTTTTCTTTCGGAAGGGCAGTCAGGATACCTCCTATCTTCCGCACTGAAAAAGACTTCATATACACCCGGTCCAGTAAGATCGTTTGATCCCAGAGTTATCTCAAATGCTCTTCCAAGACTGATTTTTGAAGTAGCGCCACTTTTTCTTATAAACCATTCTCCAGTCAATGGCGTGTCTGTTCCCAGAACTATGCTTTCACCTTCACAGATTTGGTCATCAGACTGCGTGATTTTGAAATCAATTGGTGGACCTACAAATGTAGTTCCTTTGACGGTACAAGCCTGGGATCCATCGGCATTAGTGAGGTATAATTCTACGAAATGGTAGCCATTATTATAGGTCAAGAATTCATTTCCAGTCCCTATCACGACTTGGTTTCCATCTTGATCGAGAGATTTCCATTGAATAGTGTAATCAGATAGGTTGGGTGTCGTTGATTCCAAGGCAGTGAGTAAGACCGGTGTGTCCCCACACTTAAGGTAGTCAGGCTTTAATGCCAATTCAGCTCCTTTTTGTATCGTAACACCTAAGGTCTCTGCATAAAAATTGGAATTTGTTCCTCTTCTTATTTTCAAGGCAACCGTGTAGTTTCCGATCTCAGAAAATAAAAACTGGATGGTTTCAAATTGGTCACCTCCACTTCTACTTAACAGTTCCTCTCCAGTGGACTTCGTTATTTTCCAGTCATATACATCACCTGGACTTCCTCCTGCACTATACGTACCGATAACGCCCCCAATCACAATGCACAAATTCGTGTCACCTGTGAGTTTCAGGTCTGCCTGTATCGAGTAGGTAGTTTCGGGTTTACCTGGGTTTTTTACTTGCCTCCCTAGCATAAACAAGGGAGTCAAAATAAGGACGGTATAAACCAAAATCATCCCAATCATCCTTGCAGGAAATTGGTAGTGAGGCTTCAATAAAATCAAATTAGAGTGTGTGCAAAGATAACATTACCTGTTGCCAGTGAATTAGTATGATGCGAATAGATTCAAAAAATGTTCCAATCAATAATTCATTCTGAAGGAGGTACTATTCTATAATAATAATAGAACCAAATTCGGATTTGGAGATGTTTTTTTCATAATTCTTGAAATTGATCCGCACTGCATAATTCCCATTTGGAATAGCTTTTCCATTATATGTCCCATCCCAAACACAGGTGAATTCTTCAGAAATCAGATTGGTTTGGGTACATTGGAAGATCACCTGACCCCATTTGTTTAGTATGACTAGATCTAATTCGTCGATGAGGTAATTGGTGTACAATAAAAATTCTTTATCTGGATTCCCAGGCTGCACCGCATTGGGGTATATTACTCTTAGCTCACATTCTTCTATTGTGGTGAAAGTGGTTTGATAGGCGCAGCCTTCTTCACTGTAAACGGATAGGAAGTAATCACCAATTGATACCGGCTTGTACGTGGGACTAGTGGATACGAGCTGATCCCCATAGTACCACTCATAGCTGGCAAAACTGCCCGGGTTAATCATTGGTCCTATCTCATATTTTGGACAAATTTGATAGCTTTCTTCGACGAATGGTCTGACTATATCTGTACTTCTTAAAAGTAGAACTTTGTCATATCCTAACAGACATGGTGTTTGATTGAAAATACGAACTTCATAAGTTCCATCATTTACTGCTAAAATTTCTCTGTTGTTGCGCTCTCCTATCAGTTCTATTGGCTCACCTGTCGGAGACGTGTACCACCATTCGATAGTGGTGACTTGGCTGAAGTCTGCCTCTGCTCGAATAGTAGCAGACGGCGCATCAGGACAAAGTGGATCTGCCACTAGCATCACATCGACAGCTAAAACTGGAGCTAAGACCTCAAAGGATATGGGGGTAATGTGGCAAGCGATGACATCAGTAGGCTGTACTTCTAAGCTGTACATACCGGGAATGTCAACAGTTAAAAACTCACCGCTTCCTACTTGCATACCATTATTATCCCTCCAGACTATGTCAACATCCTTAATTGCATAATTACTGATCGAAGCCTGATAGGTTTGATTACCATCACAAAATTCTTCGTATAAAATCGGTTGAAATGCTACGGGGCCTACTAGTGTGACCACCAGTTCCTTCTGTTCTGGACAGTATGCAGTAGGACTATTGGTATCAAATGCCAAGAATGTGTATACTCCTGCTTCATCTAAGGTAAATGCTTGTCCAGAAGGTTTTTCAATTACTTCTCCAGAAGGTGTTGTGAGAAAGAATTCTAAATCTTGATTGGTCAGCGGGATCAGCTCATGGAAGTCACAGATAGTCAGTTGTGTGGGGATATCAAATTCCACTTTATCAGGCGTCAGGTCCAGCTGAAAAGTGGCCCTTCCGAGTTCGCAATCTTTATTGATTTGCGGAATAATACTGTATGCGATAGCCTCATAAGTACCGCCTATCTCAGTGGTGATGATAGTTTGATTTGTATATTCTGGTAGCTCCACTATTTCTCCAGCATCATCAAATCTCCTCCACTTAATATCGGTAACTGCCTCGGGTGATGTAGTGACCAATTCCAGAATAGCCTCAGGACCAAACTCACAGAGTTTGGTAGCTATTATGGATGCTTCTACAAACAGTATGGGTTCTTTCACTGTAAATTCTTTTGGAGAAAAGGGGCAATTTTCACTGTTTATGGGCTGCACTTCCAGTGAAAAAGTGCCTATAGAAGTAGGAGAGAGGAAAAGGCTTTGTCCTGTCCCGATAATATCTCCAGCGGCATTTTTCCAGGAAAAGGTAGCCAAACTCGGATCAAATCCATAAATCTCAGCTTCAAAAACCCGATTGCCGATCACACAGTCTTCACTTTTGAGGACAGGGTCAAAAGGTATGGGATCAGAAGTGTTTACGGTAAGCTTAAGTTCTGATGGACATACTTCACTTTGATTGGGTAGTATTCCTATTAAACTATATTCTCCCCCTTCAGTAAGGGTGAAAGGTTCGCCCGCATTTTTTGAGGTTGTGTTGCCGGCAGGATCTGTTAGGGTGAAAAGGAGGTTTTCTGTAGTCTGAGGAATTAGATCGTAGGACTCACAAATAGTTAGCTGTTCAGGTATTGTAAAGATCGTCTGGGGTTTACCTGGGATTTCAATAAGTTCTTTTCTAGGTAGTTTACAGCTGTCAGGGTCTAATATTTCGAAGAAATACTTTCCACCTCCCAGTTCTATCTTAAATGGATTTGCTGTAGGCAACGCCTCCTTCACGACCACGTCTCCTTTTTCGGTCAAAATCCTAAAAGAGCCCTCAGTTGGGCCATTTTCTAATTTGACATCGAAGGAGCCATTTGATATCCCATTGCTGGTACAGGCTTCTGCGGTAATGTTTTCAATAGCGAAATCCAGAACCGTGGGAGGGACGTTTAATGGTACTACGGCACCAAGTTTATTTTCGCAGCCATTGAGATAGGAATATAAGGTGTAGCCACCTGATTCTAGATTCGTAATTGTTATGGTTTCTCCAGCTAGATAAGGACCATAAGACGTACCTAGCCCCCCTACAATTACTTGATCTATATTGGTTTCAGCTTTTAGTTCTAATCCTCCATCCTGATTGAAACATCCACTTGCCCCAACTGTCGATAAAAGTGAAATAAGCGGTTCTTGGTTGTAAGTGAAACTACTTACGGCATGAGGACTGCAAGCAGGGTTTTCTAGATTTTCAACTATAAATTCTATACCGTAAACGCCGAAAGCTGGTAAATCAATGCTTGGCATAAATGTAAGCGACGATGAATTGCCTTTAGATATGCTAGTTGGCTGGCCAGGAACCGTCAGGAACCACTCGCCTTCTATGAGTGGGTCGGATGTGAAGGTGATACTGCCATCTTTGCAGACCGAAACTGAGCTGTTAATGATACTGATAGCGTCAAGGACTTCTACGGTCGATTGTAGGCTGGTCTTGCATATAGGGTTGGCATCCTTATCTGGCACATAAAATGTGACTGAATAAGTACCTGAAGTGCTTACACTAAGAGTATTTGAGAGGCCTATGACTACGTCGTTTTCATTTTTCCATTCGAAGAGATAGCTTGAGAAATTAGCACTTGATGGTGAGATGGCCTGTAGGTCTATAGGTTGGCCGGCGCAGATTCTATAATTAGGTGCAAGTGTGAGTGCTGGTCCGGTAATGACGTCTACTTTTTTTTCAAAGCTAGCGATGAACTTTCCACCACGGCTCACTTCTAAGAGGACTTTGTGCATGCCAGATGCCTCAAATGTGTATTCAATAGTTTGGAAAGCCCCGGGAGGTCTGGTAAACAATACTTTTCCATCAGGAGCTAGTACAGTCCATTTATATACATCAGTAACTACATCACCACCACCGGAAAAAACACCGATTACACTACCAAAGATGTTGCATAGCCCATCAGGACCAGTGAGCATTGGCTCGTTCAGCGAGGATTCTATATGGATTGATGCGTGTTCGTTTTTGAAAATATGCTTCAATGATGCCTCAGCAACAAAAATCACCATCAAGGAGAAAATGGAGATTGCAAAAGTTTTAAGGGATGCTTGAGTCAAAATAGAGGCTATAAACTTTTATTTACTACCCCTAAGGTACAATTTTATATAGGTAAAAAACAGTCACTGTCTTTAAGAGTCAATGAATAAGGGAGATGAAGAATTATCTCACAAATATCCAGTTATTTTGATCGCTCAGCTTATCAGAATACTCATATTCACCTTCATTGAACGTTTTCAATTGTTGAGGATCTGTGATTCTTTTTTTGATGGCAAAATTACTCATCATTCCTCGGGCTTGCTTGGCAAAGAACCCGATGATTTTATACTGGTCATCCTTGTATTCTTTGAAATCAATGTTGATCACTGGGCTTTTTAAAGATTTCATATGAACGGCTTTAAAGTATTCCTGTGAAGCGAGGTTAACTATCGCTTGCCCATTTGCAGCCTCATTGATGGCTTTTGAGATTTTCCTATTCCAAAATTCATAGAGATTTTTGCCTTTTTTATTCTCCAGTTTAATCCCCATTTCCAGGCGATAAGGCTGTATTAAATCCAAAGGTTTCAGCAGACCATATAGGCCGGAAAGAATTCTTAGATGCTGCTGCGCAAAATCAAAATCTGCCTTGGAATAGTCATCCACATCAATTTTGGTATAAACATCACCTTTGAACGCCAGCATCGCTTGCTTTGAATTTTCTTGAGTAAAGTCTTTCTGAAAAGTCTTAAAACGCTCCTCATTCAACTCAGCCAGATTTTCCGAGATATGCATTAGCTCGCCTATTTCTTTGGCAGATTTCTTTTTCATGATTCTCACTAGCGAGCGGGTATCAGTTTGGAAATCAGGTTGTGTTGACTCGTTGAAAGTTGGGGTGCTGTAGTCCAGCGTTTTGGCTGGCGAAATCAGAATAAGCATACTATTGAATTACTGTAATGGCTTTGGTTAATTTTTCTGTTTTGTTTTGATCTTCACTGGTAAACTTCACGACCACGGCATATGTTCCATTTGGCACAAATTCTCCTCGTACCTTACCATCCCAAGGACAGAAAGGTTGTCTTGGCTCCATATTTTCATGCATACAGTAGAAAATCAATTCACCCCAGCGATTGTAAATATATACTTCCACATCGTCGATATATTCATTTGCATAGAGTATGAAATTTCTATTTGTATCATTCAAAATCACAGCATTCGGGAAGACTATTTTCAGCGAACAGTCTTCTATTATATCTACGGTGGCCACATAGGCACAACCCAGATTGTCCGAAACGGTGAGTTCATATATCCCTCCCTCAGTTGGGGTAAATACAGCATCCTGGGATACCTCCAACCCATTTAACTTCCAAGAATAGTTGTCATATGTACCGGGGTCAATGGATTGTGTGACTCCTTCTATTGCGCAGATAGTAAATCCTACAGGTACTACTGGAGGTAGGATGGTAGATTTGGCTACGATACCATTGGCACGCCCAAGCTCACATCCTAGGCTACTTCTCAGCAATGCTTCATAGGTTCCTTCTTGAGACACTTCGATGATAGGCAATCCATCAAAAGCTGGAATTCTAGTTCGAGTTCCGTTGACTACAGAATACCATTCTATAGCTGCTACATTCGTCATATCTGCTACTACAGTAATGGTAGTACTCGTTTGCTCGGTACAGAATGGCACTATATCTAGACTCACCTCTACTCTTTGGGAAATAACTTCAGCTGTAAAAGGTTTTTTGTCAATCGGGCATAATCCTCCTGCAATAGGCTGAACTTCAAGAGTATAATCTCCCGATCTACTTGGGACAAACGTTTGTCTTCTTCCCACGATCACTCCCCCATTGTCTTTCCAAAGGAAAACAACCTCTGCCGGCGATACATTCTTCAAAATGGCTTCGTATTGAATACCGACCTGACAATCCACGATTGGTGGAGAAATTTCAAAATCTATTGGTTGGGTGATAGTTGCCACAATAGTCTCTTCCCTCGGGCAATTTACACCTGCTGGGTCTTCTCCTCTGACTGTGTATGTGTCAGATTGAGTGATTGTAAACTCTCCATTTGTATCAGGAGAAATGATAGTTCCTGTGGAGTTGGTTATTGTATAAGTTAATGCATCAGGAGAAGTAGGAGTGAAGGTGAAGCTTTCACAGGCCATCAAATCTGATGGAACGGAAAATACTACTGCGAATTTTTGAGCAATGGGATAAATAGTTGGATCTGGAATAGCGCAGCCACTCGGATCCTGAATTTCTATTGCATAATCTCCATAAGGAACAGCGATATCAAACTGATTTGTAGCCGTAAAGGATCCCTGAAACGTTTGTCCATCACCTTGCCTGGTCGCCACATAGGTACCTGATTGCGGAGAGTTGGTGAAGGTTACCGTTAGCAGGCCATTTTGAACCCCAGATGGCATGCATACTTCATCGGTAGGAGTGACTGTGTATTCGAATCCAGCTGGAGGATTGCTATTCTCTACAGTGACAGACGCAGTGAATGTACAGCCAGTACTATTTTCTGCTTCTATGGTGTAAACTCCAGGAAGTAAACCAGTTACTTGAACAGAATTCCCGGAGAGTACATTTGAGAAAGTATCTCCTGTCTCTAACACAGTTAATGTCTCAGCATCGGATTGCATCGTGATTTCAAATGATCCATCCGGCGTATTACAATCGGTAGCTGGAGTTGTTTGCAAAGCTGTGAAAAGAGGTAATGGATTTACCAATAAATCCAACTTTTTCTCAATAGTACATCCTACCAATATCGGGTCTTGAGTCACAAAAATAATCTCATAATTACCCGGGCCGGGTAATGTGTTGATGTATAGTTCTAGCTCGAAGAACTCACCTAATGCAACACGGGTTGGATCGCCATTGAGCTCATAGAACCATTCTCCTGTGATGGGAGTATTTGGGGCAAAGGTCACTGAAGTCTCCTCGTAACAGACTTCCGTAGCTGTCTGCGTAAGGTCAAACTGGAATGCAGGGCCTACAAAAATTTCTGCCGTTGAAGGGCAAGTTTCATAAAGTAATGCTTCATCATCCGAAAGTCCGTTAGGTAATCTGTAACTCACACTTACTGTATAAATGCTCTCTTCATCAACTGTAATCGTGTTTGAGTTTTCATCTCCAAAAACTTGTCCGGCAGCATTTGTCCATTGGAAATCATATAAACCCTCAGCAGGGTCATATCCTTCTATTGCTGTCAAGGTAACAGGGTTGCCAGCACACAGAGTAGCATCATCTGCCAAAGTCAATTCTGGTGGTGCTTCGACCAAGATCTCAGTACTCGAGCGGAAATATTCAGGATCACCGCACCTATCTACTCTCAGCTCTACTAGGTACGTACCAGGGTTGTTGAAAATCTGATCCAAGTTTTGGAATTCATCGCCAGGCCCACCGTAGTCGCTTCGAATGATAGTGCCATCATCCATATTGGTGATGGTCCAGAAATAGCTGTCAATATCTGGTTCTCCACCGCCTTCGAGAAGAGCTCCAGCGCCAAGTTCAGGATCCAAACAAAGTCTTAATGGAGCAGCGAGGATAGGTTCTGGTATCGAACTTCCGGAGTTTTGCACGAAAGAAGGTAGTCCTAAATTGGATGTTCCCGGCATGGCTTCTACGCCATCTTGTGTAAAGGTGCTTTGAGAATTACAGCCAGAACCTACGTTGATTTGCCCTATTCTATTGTCCCCGACTACAGCTGCATAGATCTGACCATTTGGTCCGATTTGTAATGCTCCAAGGTTAAGTCCAGCTGTTTGACTGATTTGATTTTTGGTGCTGATGATACAGGCTTCTATTTCTGCTCTGGTGCTAGCTCCATCAAAGCAAGTTGGGCAAATAGCTGCATCAGGATCATCGTTATCATTGGCTGTGATGATAAATTCTTCTATTCCCGGCCCACCATTTCTATAAGAAACCAGTACTCGCTCTCCATCTTCTGAAAACTCCATTCCATAAACATCACCATCACAGCCTAAGTCAATGCGAGCGTACTCAGTCATTTCTCCTGTGTCGCTGTCAAAATCAAATATTTCCAGCTTATTACATCCTCCTTCAGTAATCGTGACTGCTACTTTGTCACCATCAGAGTTAAATTTCATAGCTCCTACTCCCGAATTAAAACCATGATTGCTTCCTCCAGAACTGAGGATTGGTTGACCGATACCACTTGCTGAAATAGGATATGCTCGGAAAGTATTATTTCCTAGCTCATGATACATTACCCAGGTGGTGTCTCCTGCATCCAAAGCTGCGGAATGCTCCGTGGAAGGACTAAAGAGGAAATTGTCTTTCGTGACTACATTTCCTACTCCGGTTGGGTTTTCAGATTTGATATCTACCAGAGAGTATTTAGCTACATTTTCCCCGTTTGCGGATACTTGTGTGGTGAAGAGGTAAAAGAGTGTTTCTTCTCCCGGAACTGGGACAGCGATCACCCCTTGGCTACTTGAGTTTTCACCGCCTATATCATTGCCGTTTTCCATCAAGTCTCCGTTAAGATCCCATACAGATTGCCCGTCAGTATAGAAAAGTACTTGACCGTCTTGACTAGAAATTGTTGTAGTTCCAGCAGGGATATTTTGTGGATGTCGGGATGCTATCGGGCGTGGAGTAGGTGCGTCAGGGTCGTCAGGATCGGGGTTGAAATCCAATCCAGCGCCATCTCCGAAGTACCAAATATTGTTGGTTTGGTCTTCCACGTCCCACATTTTAACTCGAATCTCAGCATATGCATAACAAGAGGAACCAGGCTCACGAACTAAAGCCCAATACAATCCTGGTTTACATACCAGATTATCTTTTCTATCGGTCCAGCCTTCGTCTCGATAATTAGACCAGAAATATTCGTAATTATCTTCTCCACCCTGTCCACTACCTACTCCGCCTCCACCTCCGGCGCCTCCATCTTCTTCACCTTTTTGAGCAGATAGCAATGGGCCAATATCTATGCAGGTTTCACAGAGTGTAGTGTCTTGAGGAGAGAAATAAGCCTGTAAATCATTTTTGGTCAAAGGGACGGTGTGATTGACTTCTTTTTTTACCCCATCTGCAAAAGTGACTGTTAAAGTAATGTTTACACTAGTTTCTTGTGCGGCGTCAGCAGGTATTAGAAAATGCTCCTGAGTGTAATCAGCGGGTAACTCATTCCCAGTCGAATCTCGGAGTGGAGGATCAAATGCCCAATGAAAACTTACGGGTCTGTAGTTCTCAGGGGTTAAAACAGAAGTAAGTTGGACTGGGTTATTGGCACAAGGCATTTCTGGAGCCCAAGTGAAATCGACCGTAGGCTCTATGTCAGCATTTGGGGCAAAGGTGGGGAAGACCGTTCCACAGAAGTCGGTTCCTGCAAATGGATCTTCTTCTACATTGATTAATGTAAGATCTTCTTCGTTAGGATTGGTTACTTTTCCCATCATCTGTGGACCGCCGTCCACTTCCTCATAGAGATAATAGATGCTTCCATCTGGCCCTGCTTTGATGTCATGTACCGCAAAAATCCCAACAGGAGGTGTGCCAGGCCCATCTATGGGCATTACTTCTGGCGAAGCAGAAAGGTTAGCTGTAGGTACTCTGAATAAGGAATCCCCTGCGGAATAGAAGATGTAATTTCCGTCTGGTGAGAATTCTGCCCCGCCGTATGTCCCAGTGCCAGAAGATTGGGTGATAGGAGTTGGTGATCCGAATGTCCCTCCGCTCGTGTTAAAATTAAGTACTAATATGGGATCTGAGTCAGACTCAGGTATGATGATTAATTGATTGGTTTCTTCATTGAAGACAATTTGCTTTGGAGTGGAGGTAATTGCCTGAGTGTCTGTATTCGAGAAACTCCCCTCACTTGCACCTATGCTCCGGGAGATTAGATTTCCATTTTCGAAACTGATCAAATAGGAAGGTGAGGAAGGTGTTTTTACGACTAAAAGTGCGCCGGACCCATTACCAATTGAGTTGTCCTTGGAGGTGATTTCTCCCAATGGTCTTTCATTTCCTGTAGCTTGTCCGGGCGCGTTCATATCCACCACGGCATACTGCAGCTCACCGCCTAGAGAGAGGTAGAAGATATAAAAGAGCTTATTCCCATTTGGATCGTATTGGAGAAATCCGGTGGCCACTTGCTGGACTCCGTCTATATTTCCGTTCAGTCCAGAGCCGACACCCTGTATTGGGTTTTGACTGAAATCATAAACTAGTTCCCCATTGGTTAGAAATAAAGTTTGTCCAGTGATAGGGTCTATGGCTAGTGCAGAATTGTTTTTTGTAAAGACAATTGATCCCGGGATTGACTGCACGGTAGGCGTATCCCCTTTACCGAAGGATAAATAATTGTTTTCCGTAGATCCCCCACAATAGCCGAATATCCACTCGTTGTTATTAAACCCCTGCGAATACACAGTAGAATTAAATACAAAAGTTGTAAATAGTAGGGCAATAGCAAAAATGTAGGGTAACCTTATGGAATTAGGGCTGCTTTTCATAATTTTCGAACTGCTTCTAAAACAACATACGTTCTGTATCGTTGAAGAAGCCTACTGAATATTCAAATTAACGAACAAATACTTGTCACGGTCTCTGGTTTACGTTGTTTTTCTTGGTGTGGTTGGACTATTTCTAGGAACCAATGCCTATGCACAGGATCCGCAATATAGCCAATATTATGCGGCACCTCTTTACTTAAATCCAGCTTTTGCAGGATCTGAGTTGACGGGTCGCGTCGGCTTCAATTATCGAAATCAATGGCCAAGTATTGATGCACAATTCACGACTTTTTCTGCCTACTATGATACCTACCTTAATGAGTATAACTCGGGCATAGGGCTAATGGTTATGCAGGACACCGAGGGAGCTTCGAAACTTCGCTCTACCACCATTTCTGCAATTTATTCTTACGAGCTGAAGCTGGGAGATAATGCGTATTTCCGCCCTGGGTTTCAAGCAAGCTATATCCGGAGACAGATTGGCTTTTATGAAAATCTGATTTTCGCCAATCAAATCAATCCTAATGATCCCTTTGGCCCAATATTCCCAGGTTCGGATATCGCAGGTTTAGGCGATCCTGTTAATATGCTTTCCCTATCTTTTGGGGGACTGTTTTTTACGGAGGACTTTTGGATCGGCGGATCAGCTCACCATGTCAACCAACCGAATCAGTCCTTTATTGATGGGGATAGTCCCTTGCCAGTGAAGTTCTCTGCGCATGCCGGCTATAGGATTCCTTTGGGTGAAGGTGCTATGCGTGGCGATTTTACCCATATTAGGAAACAACGCTACCTTACACCTACTATTAATTACAAAAAGCAGGGGCCTTTTGAGCAACTTGATGTTGGAGCTTATTTTTATGTAGAGCCAATCGTTTTTGGCGTTTGGTATAGAGGGCTTCCATATAAGAAAGTGGAGGAGCAGAGTAACCGTGATGCAATTGTCATGATGGTTGGCCTCAACCTGCTTTCTGGGTTAAATATCGGGTACAGCTTTGATTATACAGTTTCACAATTGGGTATTCAGTCTGGAGGAGCTCATGAGTTGAGTTTGTCTTGGACTTTGCCAAACAGCAATCAAGGCCAACCAAGAAGAAGAGATACGCTACTTCCTTGCCCTAAGTTCTAAATTAGCTTATCTCCCGCAAAGGCGCAGAGGCGCAATTTTAAGTCACATAAATCAGGGTAGAGTCTTTCAGAGTAGGACATATCTGTGAATAAATAATCATGCGAGGTTCGAAAAAAAAATAAAAGTCTTCGTGTCATTAAGGCGGGAGAAAAGCTGCGCCTCCGCGCCTTAGCGGGAGATATTTTATCCAGTGCAGTTGCGAGAAATAATAACCAATAAAAAAGCTGAAACGATCTCTCATTTCAGCTTTAGACTATAAACTGCTATCAGCCTTAGAGAGCGTAATACTCTTCCCAACCTTTTCTAGGGACTTCACCGCCAAGTAGTTGATTTGCAAGGGGGTTATTAGTGATTCGTTGTGTTTCTCTATCAAATTTCAAGGTAGTATTCAACTGCTGTGCTAATACTCCCAGGCAGAACACTTGGCTTAGCGGGCCAGCAATCTCAAAGCGGGAACGAGTTTGTTCTTCGCCTTTGCAGGCTTTCAAGAAATTAGCAAAGTGATTGGATGGGCTTTCAGGCACTTCAGGAAGTTTGCTTGCCATGTCTTTAGCTTTTTCCTCCCCAATAATCGAAAGCGTGCTGCCATGAGAGCCGCCCTTGAACGTAAGGTCTTTGCCATAAATAATTTTGCCAGGATTTAATTTCGCAGGCTGAATCTGGCCCGTGCTGGCGGCCGGTATTTCAGAATTCAATTCGGAGACTCCATAATCTTCAGGTACTGGTGGTACATTATCCACCCCATCATACCAAGTCATAGTCAAAGCCGGCATCCCTTCTCGCTCTGGAAATTTGAAAGCAAGTGTTGATGACATCGGGAAGAAGAAAGGATTGTGACCTCTCAGCATCACTGGATCTACCTCATATGGAAGACCTAAATCCAGAAATTCGTGAACTGTATCCATGGTATGTGCTCCCCAGTCGCCTAAAGCGCCCATACCAAAGTCATACCAGCATCGCCACTGGCCGTTGATGAAGTCCTTGTTGTAATCATGAGCGGATCTAGCCATCAGCCAAGTATCCCAGTCCAGGGTGGAAGGAATAGCTTCAGCTTTCGGGAAGCTTTGCATATTTACATCCCAGCCATGCCATCTTCGTGGGCTATTCATATGAGCTGTCACTGCGGTCACATCCTTGATGATTCCCGCTTCTTTCCATGCTTTAAATTGGAAATAGTTTCCCTCAGAGTGTCCCTGATTTCCCATTTGGGTGACTACATTATGCCGTTTGGCACTATCCATCATGAGTGACACCTCATTGAAGGTACGGGCCATGGGCTTTTCTGTATAGACATGCTTGCCTTCAGACATGGCTAGCATGGTGATCGGGAAATGGGAAAAATCCGGTGTTCCTACAGTAATAGCTTCAAATCCATTTCCAAACTCATCAAACATTCGTCTAAAGTCCTGAAACCGTTTTGCATTCGGGAACTTGTTCATGATTTGGCTGGTATGCGGTGCCCCCATGTCCACATCGCAAAGTGCCACGATATTACAAAGGCCGGTATCATACAGTGCATTGATGATTTGAGCACCTCTGTTTCCTATTCCGCAGCAGGCGAGATTTACTTTGTCACTCGGGGCAATATGCCCCATGGATTTGCCAAGCACGGCAGAAGGGATTATAGAAATCCCACTAAGTCCAAATGCGGCTAGTGAGCCGGTTTTTAGAAAATTTCTTCTGTCTTTTTTCATATGTTAAGGGTATTTGGGTAATGCGAATTGTATTTTGGATGAGAAAGTAGGGATTTTTACTGCTAGTCTTTTTATTTTTCTGTAGAAAGGAGAAAGAATCAACGGAATCGATACCGAAAGAGAATTTTGAAGACGGGACGAAAACCCTTGAAAGTTTTAGTATTTTCCCAAATCATTCCCTTAAAAAAAAACATGAATAGTACATCGCCCCTGAAGTCTGCATTCTTAGTAATTTTGATTGCAGTCCTTTCAATTTCCTGTGTTTCAGCCCAAAATGGCAAAATCTTCTTACAATTTGAAGGGAAAGATGGCCTAGGCAAAGGCAAGAATGTAGTCTTGATCTCGGGAGATGATGAGTACCGATCTGAGGAATCCATGCCCATGATGGCGAAAATCCTATCGACCCATTATGGGTTTAATACGACAGTGCTTTTCCCAATCGAACCGGAAACAGGAAATATAGTACCTAGCTACCAAACCAATATCCCAGGATTAGATCATTTGAAGAATGCTGATTTGGTCATTATGCTTATCCGTTTTCGGGATCTTCCTTTAGATCAGATGAAGCATTTGGAAGATTATTTTAAATCGGGTAAGCCGTTCATAGCTCTTAGGACTTCCACACATCCTTTTTCAATTAAAGACAAAGACTCTCCTTATGCCAAATGGACTTGGAATAGTAAAGTCGCCGGCTGGGAAGGTGGATTTGGCCAGCAGATCGTAGGGGAAACTTGGGTCGCCCACCACGGTATTCACAAATCTGAAGGAACAAGAGCTTTGATTGATGGAGTTGATCGTGATGCAGATCATCCGATTCTGAGAGGTGTGGATGATATCTGGGCGCCAACGGACGTTTACTCGATTAAGAATTTGACCTCAGCTGCCAATGTGCTTTTATACGGACAATCTACCGCTGGAATGACTCCAGAAGCACCGCTAATGTGGGATAAGTCAATTATGCCTATCGCTTGGACGAAAGATTACTCGCTAGATGGTGGGAAAACAGGTAAGGTTTTGGGAAGCACGCTGGGTTCTTCGATTGACTTCCAGGTGGAAGATATGCGTCGTTTGATAGTAAATGCTTCCTTTTGGCTTTTGGATATGCCAGAAGTCATTACGCCTGAGCTTTCTGTAGAAATAGTAGGGAATTATGAGCCTACGATGTTTGGCTTTGATAGTTTTCGGAAGGGGATGAGGGTAAGTGATTTTAAGTAAATATTTAATTTTCCGATATTTTCAATGATGAATGATGAACATCAAATGTTGAATATTGAAGTGCTAAATAAGTTGAGTTAATAAGAAGGAGAATAATTCATGAACAAAATAGGGTTTAATGTGCTGGCCTGGTCGGCTGAGATGTCGGAAGAGCTATTGCCTGTTCTCGATCGTTTGAAAAAGATTGGGTATGACGGCGCTGAGTTTTTCATCGGCGGTTCGCCTGAAGAATCCTTCAAATTGATAGGAAGGCATTGTGCAGATATAGGATTGGAAGTGACGGCAGTGACGGTGATGGGGGCTGATCAAAACCCAATTTCGCAGGATGCTAACGTACGAGCAGCGGCCAGCGAACAACTCAAATGGGTAATCGATAGAGCGCATGATCTAAATGCTCAGGTGCTTTGTGGCCCGTATCATTCTGGATTCACAGTATTTGCATCACGAGAACCTATAGAAGAGGAATACAATTGGTCAGCTGAATACTTACACGCTATGGGTGATTATGCCCAGCAAGCTGGCGTATTGTTGACTCCTGAGGCATTGAATAGATTCGAATGCTACCTCTGCAATACCATGGAGCAACTTTCCTATTTGCTGAAGAAAGTCGATCACCCAAATGTCCAGGCGATGTTTGATACCCATCATGCGAATATCGAGGAGAAAAACCTTGGAGATGCTATTAAGTTTATTGCGCCTCAATTAGGCCATTTCCATATATCTGAGAATGACCGCGGAACTCCAGGCTCTGGTCATGTAAATTTTGACGAGACATTCAAGGCACTGGCTGATATCCAATACAATGGCTGGCTGACTATCGAAGGATTTACCAGAAATGATCCTGCTTTTGCCAACTCCATCGGCGTATGGAGAAATTTCTCCGAGCCTTGGGATATGGCGGAGAAAGGGTATAAGTTGATTAAAGGAATGGGGGAGAAGTATGGGTTGTAGATAGAAGCGGGAAGATGGAAGACCGAAGGTGTGGAGCGTTTCCGTGAATAGCGAGCGTTCTTGTTCTGTTTGTGTAAAAATCCAGAATATTAAAAAGTTTGATTTTGGCCTTATGAGACCAGGTTATTTTTCGCTTTGCCAAAGATTGTGTTGCTGAAATTTTCTATATCATATGATTCAATTCTGAGCCCTTATAAAAGCGGAATCAACATAAAATCCAATTTCACTTTTATTGATTTGCCGATTTATGATCCATTTCTAAACCAACGGTAGTTCGAGGTTTAAAGCCTGGCCATTCTTTCTTTTCAGCATCTTCTTTGACATCCAAATATGATTTATAGTCTTCTTCTCCTTTGAGGTAAAAACCTAGAAACGCTGTGACAAAATGTTGATTAATATTGTTGATTCTACGCATATCCCAAACAGAATCTGCATATCTCAAATATTCATCTATATGTCTGGCTGAGTCAAGAGATTCTGCTGGGGCAGGATTTGGGGCAGTATTGTGACGTGCATTTATGTAGGTAAGTAGGTACCTCTCAGAGTTAATTGCTCCTTCGTAGATCGCTTTGATACCCTCTTCATAGCCAGAGATATCATCTTTACTTCCTGCAATAAATAGTGAAGGGATTTTGATGCCCGCCAACCCTTCGGCATTCCAAACTCCTCGCTGCATACCCCAAGGAGCAAAAGCTACTACCACCTTGATCCTTGGATCTATGGAGGCCTCAAATTCAGGGTTACCCATAGTTCGTTTCAATAAGGCTTTACTTCCGCCGGTCATACCTCCAAAAAGTTGTGCCGCCTGAGGACTGTATCCAGCCCCAGCCACATTGACTACTCCATAGCCACCCATTGAATAACCGATCAATGCGGTATTGTCCGAGTCCACTAGACCCTTTAAAAAGGATCCATCTTTCTGACTCAATCTTGCAATTTCATTAAGGATAAAAAGATCATCAAGAGACCGATTGAGAAGGGTACTCTGAAAGCCTGCTGCATCGCGAAAGGTTGATTCGGTATGACCTATTGCCACGACAACATAACCTTTTGAAGCAAGATTCTCTGTCAAATAAGTCATCAAATATCTGGAACCTGTATATCCATGCGAAACGATCACTAAAGGAAAGGAATCATCACTGAAGGCCGGATTTGCATTTCTTGTGGCTCTACCGAGAAAAGTGAAGGGGGTAATAGGTCTGGTAGGCGAACCATTCTGTCCCATTACTTCATCGTAGGAAATCAATTCAGTTGATCCGGCAACCGCTGCTGCTGGATACCAGATTTCTACTTTCAATGGTCGATTGTAAAGCGAATCTTCACCTTTACCGTAATTAAGAATGTCAAGCTGATTTTCATGAATTAAATCCATGGTCTGTACACCCACAGCATATTCTCCTCGTGCGGCTAATTCCGGGGCGTCAGGCAATAAATCTCCATACACAAAGGAGGTTGCTGTGGACTGTCCGAAGTTGATAGAAAAAGTACTTATAAAAAGTACAGCTGTTAGAAGCGAGACTAGAAAACGCTTTTTGATCATTTCATGTGGAATTTTAGGTTTACTGGTTCAAGATAAGAAATCTGTATGGCCCAAGTTTTCTACAAATCTAGATTTCTTTACGAAAGTAGATGAGTGGTAAAGTAAATAGAGTTGTGGCTACGGTTGAGATACCTACGTAAGTGAGTGAGTGAGATATGTAAAAAACTAATCATTTTCATTTATCTTCAATCCATGATCACATTGACTCGCACAGACTCTTCCAATCCAGATTTTGTAGCTTTAGTAAAGCTGCTGGATGCCTATCTCGCAGAAAAAGATGGGCGTGACCATGATTATTACAATCAATTCAACACTATAGTTATGCTGAACCACGTGGTGGTTTGCTTAGAAGATGGGATTCCACTAGCATGCGGAGCAATCAAGGAATTTGATGCTGATGCTATGGAAGTGAAGCGGATGTTTACCTTACCAGAAGCCAGGGGGAAGGGCTTTGCTTCCCGTGTCTTGACGGAATTGGAAGACTGGGCTGCCGAACTGGGTTATACAAGCTGCGTACTTGAAACGGGCAAGAGGCAAGTGGAGGCGGTTGTCTTATATAAGAAGAAAGGCTACGCTATCATTCCAAATTATGCGCAATACATAGGAATTGAGAATAGTGTTTGTTTTCAGAAAGATTTGATATAGTAACTGGTAATTATTTCAGGATCTTGATTCCTACAGCTTCTATTCCAGGCAACTGGTCTTGACGCATGTACTGCAAGAGCGTTACGCTTTTGGTTTGCTTATCAAATAGGAAAGGAAGGGTGTCGTAGCGTGTGTAAGAACTACCAAATCCCTCACCGAGCGGTTCGCCAGATTTAGGATCGAATAGCAAGATATTTACCAGCTTATTATCCAAAATCACACCTGAAGAATCTTTACTGATCACTCTCATGTAGCAGTTAGAAAACGCATATTCCTCGTTAAACTTCACTGCCACCAGATTAGGGGAATTAATCAGTTCCACCTTCCCCAACTCGAAATTAAGGCTATCTGTGATGCCCCAATTTTGATTTGGTAGGCTTCGAAAATCCTCGTAAATCCGCCCGTCTGTACAAGCAGCAATTACAAGAAATAGTAGTATAAATAGGCAGTGCTGTACCTTATTCATTCTCTGGTTTAGTTGGATTTGGCCCTTGGTTTTTTCTTGGAGGGAATCTCTTCTTTCCTTGTGGTTTAGGCTTAGGATCTCCTGTGTTTGCATTCCCTGTATTCCCTGTATTCCCGTCATTGCCTTTTGGCTTTTGCACATTTTGCCTTTTTTGAGAGCCACTTGCTGCTTTTGGCTGCTGAGGTGGAGGCGATGCCTGACCAGCATTTGCTTCGGGATTTCTAGGCTTATTTCTGTTTTTGTTATTTCTTCGTTTTTTGGGCTGGTCTCCCGCGGGTCTCTGACTTTGAGGAGCGTTTTGCTGCTGAGGTTCAGCTTGATTAGGCTTTACATCAGAATTATTAGATGCTTGAGATGCTTGTTGATTTCTATTACCTCCAGCGTTTTTATTCTGTGGTCGTGGCTTTTTCTTGCGCTTTGGACTTGAATTAGCAAATTTCTTATCCAAAAGCTCCAGTTCCCGAGTTGATTTAGCTGCCAAATCTTCCATTTCTGAAGCTTCATTGTACCGAAGCGTAAAGACCTTTTTGCCGCTTTCATTGATCGCCTGGATCTCTTTCACCCGCTCGCAAGTGATGCTGTGCCAATCGTTGTCATTGTTGTAGCTGAACCACATGAGCTTACGGAAAATATCCGTCTTCTGAAGCTTAGCTGGGCCGGATTCTGTCTGCAATGGACGGTCGATGGCTGGGATATCTTTGATCGCATCCATGTAAGTATCCAATTCGTAATTGAGACAGCATTTCAGCCTTCCGCATTGACCACTCAGTTTCCCGGGATTCAGGGAAAGATTCTGATATCGTGCTGCAGAGGTACTCACATTTTTGAAGTCAACCAACCAGGTAGAACAGCAAAGCTCCCTACCGCAAACGCCTATTCCTCCGAGTCTTCCGGCTTCTTGTCTTAAGCTGATCTGACGCATTTCCACACGGATTCTAAACTCTCCTGCGAGTACCTTGATCAGTTCACGGAAATCAACACGGTCATCTGCCGAGTAGTAGAAAGTGGCTTTGGAATTATCTGACTGGTATTCTATGTCAGACATTTTCATTTTGAGCCCCAGTTCTTCTACAATTTGGCGACATCGATAGAGAGTAGGGATTTCCCGGTTTTGAGCCTCTCCCCATTTCTCCATGTCTTTTTGATTGGCGACACGGTATATTCTCAGTATTTCATCGTCATCCCTGATTTTCCTTTTCTGCATTTGAAGACGAACGAGTTCGCCCTGAAGTGATACGTGGCCAATGTGGTGTCCACTTGGGACGTCCACGACTACCGGATCACCGGTATTTAAACTGAGAAAATCTACGTTTCTATAGTATTCTTTTCTTCCTCCTTTGAATTTGACTTCGACAATATCAAATTTATCTACCTCGGGAATACCCATGTGAGATAGCCAATCGAAAACATTCATTTTATTACAATCACTTGTGCCGCAGCTGCCGTTACTTTGGCAGCCTCCGGTTCCTCCCGAGGAGGTTGAGCATGTGCTACATCCAGACATAATATATATACAGAGGTGACCCTCTTGGTTAGTTTTGGGTTTGATTACAATAAGTTCAGAATATCCATTCCGATATCCTTGCGGTAATAGGCCTGATCCCAGTGGATTTTCTTCACTGTCGTAAAAGCATGGTTAAGAGCTTCTTGCAATGACGCGCCTTTTCCGGTCACGGCGATTACCCGACCACCTAGATTGACTAATTCACCGTTTTCATTTCTGCCCGTTCCGGCATGGAAAATCTCCGCTCCAGAGATGGAATCAGGAAGTGAAATGATTTTCCCTTTTTCATAGGAGCCAGGGTATCCACCGCTCACCATGACCACAGTAGTGGCATATTCAGGAGAGATTTTCAGTTCGTATGCAGCTAGTGTCCCTGTACCAATGCCATACAGCAATGCCAAGAAATCACTCTCAATTCTAGGGAGCACGGCTTCTGTTTCTGGGTCACCCATGCGTACATTGTATTCAATCACCTGTGGTTCTCCATCTTTATTCATCAGACCTATGAATAGGAAACCTTTGTATGGAATATTCTCCTTCGTGAGACCTTCCACTGTAGGCTTTACTACCTTCTCTTCTACTTTGGCCATGAAAGCTTGGTCTGCGAAAATCACTGGGCTCACAGCACCCATGCCTCCGGTATTCAGTCCTGTATCGCCTTCTCCAATGCGTTTATAATCTTTTGCCTCCGGCAAAATCTTATAGCTTTTTCCATCGGTAGCCACGAATACGGAAAGTTCAATTCCAGTTAGAAACTCTTCGATCACCACCTTAGAGGAAGCTTCACCGAATTTCTGATCCAAAAGCATTTCCTTCAATGATGCTTTTGCTTCGGCCAGAGTCAGGCAGATCAGCACACCTTTGCCGGCGGCAAGTCCATCTGCCTTTAAAACGATAGGGAGACTTTGAGTGTCCAAATAGGCTAAACCAGCATCTAATTGATCTACAGTGAAGGTCTCGTACGCTGCAGTGGGGATATTGTTGCGCTGCATAAAGCGCTTAGAAAAGTCCTTACTTCCCTCCAGTGTAGCACCGAGTTGGGATGGACCAACGACTGGAATAGCTGCAGTTTCAGCTTGGTTTTGGAGGTAATCTACGATGCCTTTGACCAAAGGCTCTTCTGGCCCTACTACCACTAGGTTTATATACTTGGAAGCAATAAAATCTCGGATGGCGTCAAAATCAGTGATACTGATGTTCACATTGGTAGCTATACTTTCGGTGCCGGCATTGCCCGGAGCTACATATAAACGGGTACAATCGGTACTTTGTACGATCTTCCAGGCGAAGGCATGTTCTCTGCCTCCGCTTCCTAATAAGAGTATATTCATTGACTCAATTCAAGTTAATTCGCATGCTCAGAGATGAATTTGATCCGATAGACTCGCAGTTCATCTTCTGCAAAGTCTTCGTCTTCTAGTTCATCCAAAGCTGCTTTGATCTGATCACTCGAAGCATTCATGAAGTAGTCGTGGAGCATATCCTCCCGATCTTCATCCATGATGCGTTCTATGTAGTAATCTATATTTAGTTTAGTTCCGCTATAAATGATCTGCTCTATTTCATGGAGTAAATCACTCATACTCATATTGAGGTTTTCTGCGACCTCATCCAAGCCTACCTTGCGGTCGATCTGCTGGATTATTGATATTTTTACTTTAGACCTGGTTCCAGACGATTTGACTACCACATCTGAAGCGGTCTCGATCTCATTCTCCTCTACGTAGTTCTCAATTAATTTCAAGAATGAAGACCCGAATTTAACGACTTTTCCCATACCGACGCCAATGATTTGCGATAGCTCCTCTCGGGTGGTAGGATATAAAGTTGCCATTTCTTCCAAGGAAGGATCTTGGAAAATAACATAAGGAGGTAGCCCTTTTGAGCGTGCGATCTTTTTCCGCTCAGCTTTTAGCAGATCAAAGAGTTTCTCATCATAGGCTATGCCGGTAGTGATATCTATCTCTGCTTGGCCTGTTTGTTGTATTTCTGCTGCGAAATCGTGATCGTGATGGAGATCTAGCGCAAAGGGTGCATCGAGAAATGCTCTGCCTTTAGGCGTTAATTTCAGTACGCCATAATTTTCGATATCCTTCTCAAGCATATTCAATATCATCACTTGACGAATCACTCCGATCCAGGTTTTTTCAGAGTCTTCTTTACCCTTTCCAAAAACCGGCAATTTATTATGAGAATAGCTCAGAACGTAATCAGTCATTTCCCCTACGATTACTTTCACCAGATGCTCTAGACCAAAGCGCTCGTTGGTTTGTTTTGCTGCTTCTAGCACGGTACTTACCATAGCCATTCCTTCAAATGTCACACGATCACGCTTACAATTATCGCAAAAGCCACAATCATCATCCATTGTCTCTCCGAAGTAATTGAGGATAAATTTTCTTCTGCATACACCCGTCTCTGAGTAAGCGGCCATTTCTTGCAAGAGGATTCTGGCATTTTCCCGCTCAGTGACTGGTTTGTCCTTGTTGAATTTATCGAGCTTTACGATGTCTTCATATCTGTAAAACATGAGGCAATGTCCTTCCAAACCATCACGGCCGGCTCGGCCTGTTTCCTGATAGTATCCTTCCAGAGATTTTGGCACATCGTAGTGGATCACGTAGCGGACATCCGGCTTGTCAATTCCCATCCCAAATGCAATAGTAGCCACAATCACATCTAACTCCTCATTGAGGAAATCATCTTGCGTTTTGATTCTCACAGATGAGTCCAGTCCAGCGTGATATGGTGCGGCATTGACTTGGTTTACTTTGAGTAGCTGCGCAATTTCTTCTACTTTTTTCCGGCTTAGACAATAGATGATTCCAGATTTCCCTTTGTGTCCCTTGATGAATTTGATCAAATCCTTCTTTGAATCATTCTTTACTTTGGGGCGAATCTCATAGAAAAGGTTGGTTCTGTTGAAGGAGGACTTAAATAAGTCTGCCTCTTCCATCTGAAGATTGCGTTGGATGTCCTGCTGCACTTTTGGTGTAGCGGTAGCAGTCAATGCTATTATCGGTAGATTAGGAGCGATCTGAGCAATGATGGATTTGATTCTTCTGTATTCTGGCCTGAAATCATGTCCCCACTCAGAGATACAGTGGGCTTCATCAATAGCAACAAAGCTCAGCTGGGCAGACTTGAGAAATTCGACGTTTTCTTCTTTGGTCAATGACTCTGGAGCCACATAGAGAAGTTTGGTTTTCTTCTTGAGTACTTCACTTTTCACTCGGGTAGCTTCCGATTTATTCAAGGTTGAGTTCAGGAAATGGGCATTTATCCCCAACGCCTGCAACTGATCCACCTGATTTTTCATCAAAGCTATCAGAGGTGAGATGACTATAGCGGTACCTTCATTGATTACAGCAGGCAATTGGTAGCACAAAGATTTGCCAGCACCAGTGGGCATAATGACAAACGTATTTCGCTTATTAAGCAAATTATCGACGATCAATTCCTGATTTCCACGGAATTGACTAAATCCAAAGATTTTTTTAAGATCTGCTTTTACTTTTTCTTCCACTTGTTAGGGGGCTTAAAGGGTAACGAAAGCCTGTAAACAGGAATGATTTATTACATTTATACCCAGGTTCAAAATTAGTTATAAACCCAGGTAAAATTGAATTTAGCTAAAAATATTAGAAATACAGCCACGAGAGTATTGCAAAACGAGGCTCAGGCGGTGTTAAATCTTGTTGATTTTTTAGATGGTGATTTTGATGCATGTGTAGCGCATATTTTGATATCCAAAGGAAGAGTTGTGATTACTGGAGTGGGTAAAAGTGCCATCATAGCCAATAAAATAGTTGCAACGCTAAATTCTACGGGTACTCCGGCACTTTTCATGCATGCTGCAGATGCAATTCATGGTGATTTGGGGATGATTATGGAGGATGATATTGTTATTTGTATATCAAAAAGCGGGAATACCCCAGAGATTAAAGTGCTAGTTCCTTTGCTCAAAAAATTAGGAGTCAAACTGGTAGCTTTAGTGAGCAACACGAAAAGCTTTCTAGCAGAGCAGGCAGTTTATGTCTTGAATGCCACTATCAGTGAGGAAGCATGTCCTCATAATTTGGCTCCCACTACTAGCACGACAGCACATTTGGCACTTGGAGATGCCTTGGCAGTATGCCTGCTGGAAGCTAGAGGATTTACCTCCGAAGACTTTGCTAAATATCATCCTGGTGGATCTTTGGGCAAGCAGTTGTATCTTAGGGTGGGTGATGTGCTGGGAGGTAACGAAATCCCCGTGGTATCCGAAGATGCAGGGCTGGCTGAGGTAATACTTGAAATATCAGGAAAGAGACTTGGAGCCACCTCAGTAGTGGATGCGGACGGCAATTTGAAGGGGATTATAACTGATGGAGATTTACGGAGAATGCTTCAAAAATCACTGGATATTCGCTCACTGAAGGCTTCTGATATCATGACAGAGAATCCGAAATCAATTTCTACCCAAGAATACGCCATTAGAGCCTTGAATATGATGAAAAATTACAATATCACGCAACTCGTAGCGATGAATGGAGATAAAATCGCAGGTTTTGTCCATATTCATGAATTGATGAAAGAAGGAATTGTTTAATTATTGACATGCACGATAAACCCTATATTCTAATTATGGCTGGAGGCATTGGCTCCCGATTTTGGCCATATAGTCGCAGAAAACGGCCAAAGCAATTTTTGGATATCCTAGGGACAGGCCGTTCACTGCTGCAAATGACCTATGATAGGTTCACGGATATCGCCGATCCTGAGCAATTTGTGGTCATTACGTATAGAAAATACCTTGCACTAGTCAAGGAGCAAATACCGCAACTGAAGGATCATCAGATTCTAACAGAACCATTACGAAAAAATACTGCTACCTGTATTGCCTATGCTACCTATAGTATTCATTCAAAAGATCCGAAAGCTGTCATAATCGTCACTCCGGCAGACCATTTGATTTTGCAGGAGAAGAAGTTCGCTCGTACACTTAAGAGGGCTATAGAAGCGGCCGATGATGGGAAATTAATAACGCTTGGCATCACCCCAAATAGACCAGAAACAGGCTATGGTTATATCCAATACATCGAAAAGGAAGGGGCAGATACTTTCCGTGTAAAGACATTTATCGAAAAGCCAAATTCAAAACTGGCAAGGACATTTTTGGATAGCGGTGATTTCGTCTGGAATTCTGGCATGTTCGTATGGAAAGCAGAGAGCCTGATTCAGGCTTTTGAAGAGCACATGCCAGATATGGCTGAGGTGTTTGAAGAAGGTAGAAATATCTATGGTACAGATGAAGAGGCGGGCTTTGTATCCAATGCCTATGCTCAAATGAAAAACATATCGATTGATTATGGAATCATGGAAAAATCGAGTCAGGTTTATGTGATTCTGGGTGATTTCGGCTGGTCAGACTTGGGATCTTGGAATAGTCTGTATGACTTAAGAGAAAAGGATGAAAACAATAATGTGGTAGATGCAAATGCAATTCTATTCGATACTGAAAATAGTTACATAAAAGTAAATGGAGATAAGCTGGTGGTTGTGCAGGGGCTTGAAAATTACCTTGTGAACGAGACCGATAATGTACTGCTGATCTGCAAACTTGATGCGGAGAAGAAATTCCGTGAGTTTGTGTCAAATGCAAAAAAGAAAGGGGAAGACTTTATCTAAAACCTCCCCCTTTCATTAGTTTTTTCGCTGCCTGATAGCTTCGTAAATCGCCACTCCGGCAGATACGGAGACATTTAAACTTTCAATTCTCCCCGCCATTGGGATTTTGACTTTTTCATCCACGATACCCATGAGTTCGGTAGAAATACCGTCTTCCTCGGATCCCATGACCATGGCTACCGGTACAGAAAAATCTACTTCATACATCGTTTTCTCCGTTTTCTCTGTGATGGCTACTAATACCAACCCCGATTTCTGCAGATCTCTGCAGGTATAAAAAAGATTTCGCACACGTACTACCGGAAGGAAATTCAATGCTCCTACAGAAGTTTTGATTGCGTCAGAGTTGATCTGTGCGCTCCCTTTCTCAGGGATTACTATCGCATCTACTCCTGCACATTCTGCCGTTCGGGCGATAGCGCCAAAGTTTCTTACATCGGTGATTCTGTCAAGAATCAGGATCAAAGGAGACTTGCCTACATTAAAGCAGCTTTCGATCACATGATCCAAAGAAGCGTATTCTATCGAAGACATCTGAGCTACTACCCCCTGATGATTTTTACGCGTGATTCTGTTCAGTTTTGCCTCAGGGACACGAACTACAGGGATTTTCTCAGCCTTGCATAGCTGCAGCAGCTCTTTGATCAGGTCATTGTTGATTTCCTTCTGAACCAACACCTTGTCAATGTCTTTGCCGGCATGGATTGATTCCATGACCGCCCTGGTGCCAAAAATAAAATCTTTTTCGTGTTCGCCTTTTTCAATCAAAAAGCCATCTTTCCGCTTCTCCATATGGATATATTTTTGAACCAAACCGGCTGATATGCACGGGAGCGATTCAAGGTGTAATAGTGTGGGCTAAGTATGTTTTTAACCCGCGCAAAGGTAAAGCGAATTCTTGAACTCTCATTAGTTCCCCCATAACTCCACACTTCTCTGTCCAAATAAAAGTTGACTTCCTGAGGTGGCCCCATTACGATATAGACCATGCCTTTGTCAGTTTTCCATCCTTCCTTGAAGTCTGTAAATAGAATATTGGCAAATTCTACCTGCCGGAAATACTCACGGATAAGTTCTTTTGCTGTAGCTGGATTCCTGGTTAATCCTATCCAGTAATTGTCTAGCGCCTTCTTTTTGTCTTCGGCAGCCAAAAGTTCTTCATGTTCTTTTCGCGTGGAAATGTAGGTGACCATATTCACCATTTCATCCCAATCTTTCACCTTTGGGAATGATTCATGTGTAGTTTTCAGTACCAGGCCCGTCCGACCGGTAGTATCACTTTGGATAAAATAGTATCCAATTTGATCTAATGCTTTAGGGATATTTTCTAAGAAATCTCCTTCATCTATCACTTGTAATTCTCTAGGAACTGCTGCTGGCTTGGTTTCCATAGGCGGATAAGGGACTTCCAGGCTGATTGGATAGTAAAATCCATGAAGAGTTGGGCCTCCGGTAGATTTGAAAAGCAATGATTCTCCTACATTTAGGTAGTTTTGGTCGAAGCCTACATTATTGGCATAATAGGCACCGAAGTCAGGGGTATCAAATACAAAACTGCTTTTGAGGTCAGTAGAAAAATGATATTCATCTCCTTGCCTGGTGTCCAACGCAGTAAATAATGCAATAGAAGTTTCGGTACTAGTTGGGATTTCAATTGACTTTTCAAATACCCAATGCCTGTCAGTGTTATATTTTAAATCATCTGAAGTTAATATGGATGTGTTATCCGAGAGAATTTCCTGATCGTAACTATCCAACATGGAGTAAGTGAAGCTAAAGGAATTGAATTCCGGATTATCTTCGATTTTTTCTACCTGAAACTGTAGCCTAAAACTCGTCTCGGATTCTTTAATTGGGATAATCTTAAGCGACAGTCTTGAGTATCTCGAATAGCGAAGTGTCTGATTTAGACTACTTAATGTCTTCTGCGCTAGGGTGGGTAATATAGTGCCTGTGAAGAGGATCAAAAAAATCAGGAGTCGGCTTGTTTTACAGTTCATTGGGTGTTGATCTCGGGTTTTCAAAATTAACCTTACTTTTGCCAAAATAGTAAATTTTTGTATGGCTACCTATACAACGGAAATCGCGTCTGACAAGTTGGTCAGTGACAATCCTATTCATAAACGCTTGCTCAAAGCATACATTGCTGCGCAGCCCTGGATTTCTGGCAAATTGCTGGAAGTGGGCTGTGGTGAAGGCCGTGGTGTGGAGACACTTTTGCCTTTGGCAGAAAGTTATCTCGGATTGGATAAGATTCAGGAAGTAATCGATGAGTTGAAAGTTAAATTCCCAAAAGTAGAGTTTCAGCAGGCTGTAATTCCTCCATTTAAAGGAATAGCGGACAATTCTTTCGATACCATCGTGAGCTTTCAGGTGATAGAGCACATTTCTGATGACCGATTGTTCTTGGAAGAAATCTATCGGGTATTGAAGCCAGGAGGAAAAGCGCTTATTTCTACTCCTAATATCAACCACACCCTATCACGTAATCCCTGGCATGAGCGTGAATACACTCCTCAGCAATTGAGTGATTTATGTTCATCCATTTTTGACTCGGTAGAGGCAAAAGGAGTGGGAGGAAATGAGAAAGTGTGGGCATACCATGAGGCCAACCGCAAGTCGGTGCAAAAAATCATGCGCTTCGATATTTTTGATTTGCAACATAAGTTACCAGCAGCTTTACTGCGAATACCCTATGAGATTCTTAATCGCATGAACAGAGATAAGCTGCATCAGCAACAAGGGGAAAGTGTGGTGGAGATCACACATGAGGATTACCCAATGGAGGATGATCCAGAGATGGGCTTGGATTTGTTTTATATTTTACGAAAGCAGTAGAACTACAGGGAATAGGTTTTTTAGTCAAAAAAGGCAGCTTTTAAGCCTGAAATTATCATGTTTGTTCCGATGATGGCAATGATCAACCCCATGATTTTTCCGATCACGACGATCAGGTTTTTCCCTAATCGCTTCACAATCTTATCTCCCAATTCAAATGCTATATGGGTCATTAAGCATAGCACGGCAAACACAGCAATCACAATGAGGATATTAATGTAATCGCCCTGGGAGGCAAAGTTCATCGCAGTTACTATTGTCCCCGGGCCAGCCAAAATCGGAATTGCCAAAGGGGAAATGGCAATGTTCTCTTCTGTTTCAGGATCTTTAATGTGCTTGACACTGGATTTTTTGGATTGAAGCATCTCAAAACCCACAAAGAAAATCAGAATACCGCCCGTGATTTTGAAAGCAGGAATGGTGATCCCGAAGATTTCAAAAATGAATTTCCCCAGCAATACAAAAACGACTACAATAATAAATGCCGTAAATGTCGCCCTTTTACTGATACTTCTTTTGGTGGCTTTATCCAAGTCATCCGTCAGAGAAGCAAAAATAGGCACGTTTGCAATCGGGTTCATGATCGCGAAAAGGCCTGTAAAAACGGAGAGCGTGAAAGCTAGGATGTTATCCATGAATGAAGGTTGATCTTCTGAATTAGCTAAGATTTGCGAAGGTATCGATATCTTCTTTTAGAATGAAAAGAACCTCAGATTTATCATTTAACGTTGTCATATCTTGGGTTTTAGGATCTTGGGTTTTGAAACAATTTTCTAACCCTCACCAAATTTAGTGTAGGGTTTTTACTGATTTAAATTCCAAAAAAGGGAGAATTATATTTCCTAATGGCATCTCATAAATAGAGTTTAGCTCTGATTTCAGTGCTTTTAGTAAGATTTCCAACTACAATTTTGTCATTTATTTTCGCCAATCTATCTTGTTAGGAAATTGAGATTTATGAAGAATTTTTTACTGGTGCTCCTTTTCGCAGGCTTGGTAGCTTGCGGTGAAAAAACACAGGAAACACATGAAACTGGCTATATCCCAGAATTGGTGATTAAAGATAGTTTGGTGATTGATAATCTGACCCAATTAGCATTTATTGATGTTAAAGAAGATCATTTGGAATATCTATTTTATGATTTTAAGACCAGCGAATTCTTTAGAGTAGATAAATCCGGAGAAATAGTTCTCAAAGCTAATCGCAGTGAAGACGGGAAGGATAGTTATAAGTCTAGGTACTTTTCTACGGCTCACTACATGAAGGATGACCGGATTTTAGTACTTACCCATGGTCTCGCATCCATTTATGATCTTGATTTTAATTTGATTGATTCGAAAAAAGTTGATTTTGAATTGGTTTCCCGTACTGTAGGAGGAAGCAGGGCTGCACTTACATCTGGTGTGTATTTGTACACTTTTTCCCTAGATATTACTGGGGATGCCCAGGATATATTCGAATCTGAAGAATTTAGTATTGCATATCCATTTATGACCGTTCGAGATATTAATTCCCTAGATACCTTATACACGGCATATATTCCAAAAGAGTCACAATTGGCTATCAATCCCGGTCAATACAATAATTTAGATCCAATTGTTAAAATTGTGGAAGAACAGATGTATGTACTTTTTCCCAATTCTCCAGAAATGTATGTCTATAAGTTTCCGGAATTGAAGCTGAAAACTTACTGGGAATTGAACCCAGGAGATAATTACAAACAAATAAAACCCAGTAATAAGGACATTGGACTGGATGGATTCTTTCAAGCGTTAGCTGCCTCCGAATACAAAGGATTTAGTTTTTCCAATGGGTATTTGATCACTATATATGAAGGTGGCGCTCCTCAGCATGAAATTGACGTATTACCCAATAGAACCGTGGGAAGTCCTGAATTCAATGAATTAGTAAAAAAGTACAAGTCAGCTTATTATTACCAGATTTTCAAAGACAATGAAAAGCTATGGCAAGGGAATCTGAATGTCAATCTCAAGTCAGTTCGTGATGTGCTGTATTCTGATGCCAAGCCAGGTGAAGATCCTGAAGCAGTTGAAAAGGATATGCAGACCTATTATTTTTATGAATTGAAGTAAACCCATTCTAAAAATTAGCTGTGATTTTTTCAAACATTCTCCTTCCTATTTAGCTTTTATACTAAAGCGGTTAACTATGAAAGGAAAGAACATAGTCATCATCGGGGGAAATTCAGGGATCGGAAAATCGGTGTCTGAGCTCACCGAAAAAGGGGGAGCAAATTTGTATCTCTATTCTAGAAGTGGTGAAGGAAATCATCAAATCGATGTAACAGATGGCTCTTCAGAATTGCAGGATTTGCCTGAGGTAATTGATGGCTTGGTTTATTGTCCAGGATCTATCAATCTGAGACCGTTTCACAGGATTTCCATGGAGGATTTTAAGTCAGAAATGGATATTAATTTTTTTGGAGCTGTCACCACGCTCCAGACCTGCCTGAAAAATCTAAAAAAATCCAATCATGCATCGGTGGTATTATACAGTACAGTTGCGGTGCAGACAGGAATGGGTTTTCATGCTGGTATTGCTTCAGCAAAGGGTGCAGTGGAAGGGTTGGTGCGATCGCTAGCGGCAGAGTGGGCACCAAACAGTATCAGGGTAAATGCCATTGCTCCGTCTTTGACAGATACGCCGCTGGCAAGACAACTGGTAAGCTCGGATGAAAAACGAGCCGCCTCTGACAAGAGACATCCTTTGGGGCGAATAGGAACGCCACAGGATATTGCTGAAGCTACCTGTTTTCTGCTAGATGATAAATCCTCTTGGATCACAGGCCAGATACTCCATGTAGATGGTGGAATGTCATCTTTGAAATAGGAGAACAATCTTCCAATTTAAATCTTCTATAAATCAATCGACATATCAGTTGACTTTCCATGAGGTAGTTGCTTAGCTTTATATATGAAGCATTTATTACTTATTGGGTTAATTTCCCTAGTATTCTTCTTTTCCTGCTCTAGGCCTGAGTCTAATTCTTCTTTCATTAACACGGTCAATGGCTGGATTCCTATCGATTCCATGGGGATTACTTTGATTCATGAGCATATGCTGGTGGATTTTATTGGAGCCGATTCTGTTTCTCCAGAGCGATATAATCGAGAAGAAGTGATTGCCAAAGTTTTACCGTATTTGCTGGAAGTGAAGAAGTACGGGGTGAAAACAATTTTTGACTGTACGCCTTCTTACTTGGCCAAAGATCCAATGTTGCTTAAAAAACTCAGTGAGCAATCCGGAATACAAATCATCACAAATACAGGATTTTACGGAGCGGTGGATAATAAGTACCTACCGGACTTTGCTTTTAATGAAACTGCCGAGGAGTTGGCAGATCGCTGGATTGAAGAGTTTGAAAATGGAATAGGAGATACTGAAATCAAACCTGGCTTTATCAAGATATCTGTAAACGAAGAAAAACCGCTTCGGGAAATCGATGCGAAGTTGGTCAAAGCAGCTGGAATTACCCATCAGAAAACCGGATTGCAAATAGCTTCTCACACTGGCATCTGGGCTACGGCAAGTCAGGAAGTGGTAATTTTGCAGGAAATGGGGATCGAACCTTCCGCATTTGTATGGGTTCATGCACAGGCTGAGCAGGATTTTCAGAATTACTTCGAAGCTGCTAAACTAGGCGTTTGGATTAGCCTAGATGGGATTGGTTGGAGCGTGGATGAATACGTGGATCGCCTGCTTTTTGCCAAGGAAAATGGATTCTTGAACCAAGTGCTGATTTCCCACGATGCAGGATGGTATGATCCGGCCAAACCCAATGGTGGAGAATTTCAGCCATTTACCAATATTTTTGAAAAGCTTATGCCAGCATTAAATGTAAAGGGATTTACAGCATCAGATTGGGAAATTCTGTTGGTGGAAAATCCGAAGCGAGCTTTCGGGATTGATTAAAAAGCAATCATTCCTTTGTGAGTGTCATCACTATCGAGAATCACTTATACTTTCTTCCAATTTGAGTGAGGAAACCCGCACGGGTGTTTTGAACCTCATCTAATCCCTAAAGCGTCAATATGATCGTCTGATAAACTGCTTCCAATTTCTGCTTTGCCAAAGAAATGGAATCCTCTAATCCTTGATTGGATTCTGCAGAAAGATCCTTGATAGAATCCAAAGACTTCAGATACCAATCTTTCCATGTCTTGAGAATTAACTTCTGTTCAGCTGCATCCTCTCCGTTGTTTATGGCTTTTTTGCTTAAAATACTTTCGATCTGTAAGCGGGCAGTTGCTTTACCTAGTATCAATTGCGAAACCTCGTCTCCCGTCTGCTCATCAGCATTCAATAAAGTAAATGCAGAAACCAAAGCAGCTGTTCCTACATTTTGCATGGTTTTTTGGGACACTTTATCCAAGCGGTCATTATCAGTGTGATAGAACTGATCGGTAAAGTGCCAAAGCAAAAGTCCCGGAATATCCGCCTGAAGGAATGGGGTATGATCAGAACCTCCTTCAAAAGGATTGGTTTTTACCACCCAGTCAGCATATTCGCCCTGAGCTTCAAAGTTGGTCAAGATAAAGTCGTTTAAATAGTGCGGTTTCATTTGCTTTACGGTCATGGACGAGCCACCCCATTCACTGTGCTTGTCCTCGCCGCGTGTCCAGATGGCACTTGGGTCAGGCATTTTTTCGATGAGAAATGTTCCACCAGTGAGGTCAGTATTTTCTCCCACCATATCCAAGGAAATGCCCCAGTTGATTTTTGCATCACGCCTTTCTTTTTCCTCGATATATCTTCTTGTAGAAATTATTTCATCTCCCCAGAGAAAGGTCAGCGTGCGCTTCAGATCAAGCTTTCCTTGCTGGATCAAATCTGCTGTGATTGCAGCCATTTCCAGTTGCGTACCCACTCCGGTAGCATTGTCATTTGCTCCAGGCTCTTGGATATGCGCTGAAAATACCAGGCTTTCCAAAGGCAAGTCAGAACCTTTTACATTTGCAACTATGGTAAGTTCTTCAGATTCATAAATCTTGGTTTCTGCTTTCACTAACAATTCTACTTTGCCTTTTGCTAATTTCGCTTTCAGTTTTTCTTTGGCTTCGAAAGAAAGCGCAATTGCCCAAGTAGGATTATTCACGTCGTGCTTCATACCTCGAAACTGGATGGAAGTGACGTTTTTCTCAGGTTTCAAATAGGCAGGCATATCGTAAGTCAGCACGCCCAAAGCACCCTTCTTATTTACAGCAGCCTGTAAAGTCCTGTAGCCCACCTGATCCGAGAATAGAATTTTTCCAGCTACATCAAGTGAAGAAAGAGCCTTCTTGCTTTCTATATAAAACACTTCTGCACTAATTCCCTCAGATGGAGTGGAGGAGGAGTATTGATAAATCATATTGCGGTTGGTCTCCGATGAAAGTAGATTTTCATTGGAACCAACTATTTTCAAAGAAGCAGAAACTGGCTCCCAAGTGGGTTGCCTCATATCCCGGGTTTCGATTCTAAAGGTGAATCGATCTGCCTCCGTAGCTTTTTCTTCCAATACATAACCAGCTGCTTCCAGCTGCTCGGCAATACGAAATACGGTATTGTTAAATCCGGTATTTCCTGCGATTCTCCAGTATTTCTCCACAAAAGCTACTGTTTCATAAGCCAAATCACCCTTGAATTCTGGTCTTACGAGCTTAAAATATGGGTCGTTAACTTTTTGAAGAGGAACCTTTTGAGCAAAAGCACTGCTGGCTAAGAAGAGAAAAAAGATCGGGAGAATAGCTTTTGATTTCATACTGAAAAGGTGAATTCAAGTTGGTTTAATGATGCTAGATACTATAATACTTACTGAAATGAATAACCGTTGGAGGATTCGGGGTTTTGAATCTTCTATTTCGAATTAGATTGCCTGTCATTCCGAGCTCCCGTCTGAAGCTGAGCAGGGAGTCGAGAACTAAAAAGTGTAAATGGCTTCGACTTCGCTCAGCCTGACTACTTACAACCTTCAAACTATAAAACCTTACAACCTTTCAACTCTTTACAACTTTCAAGTCCCCAAAATCTTCCAATCCGCCACAGCAAACAAGTTTTTTCAATTTTCCAATTTTCAAATCTCTTCTAACCAAACATTATTCGGTAAAATTTATAAGAACACTTCCTCATTTTAACTGACCTGCTTACCTTTGCGCATGGCAGAACAAATCTTGATCCTTGATTTCGGTTCTCAGTACACGCAACTCATCGCCCGACGAGTTAGAGAGCTGAATGTTTATTGTGAAATCCACCCTTATAATAAAGTCCCAGAGATCACCTCCGATATCAAAGGAGTGATACTTTCAGGTTCCCCTTGCTCGGTAAGAGAGGCGGGTTCTCCTGATTTGGATTTGGATGTTTTGCGAGGCAAACTTCCTCTTTTGGGGGTTTGTTACGGAGCCCAACTATTAGCTCAGAAATACGGAGGAGAAGTGCTACCCTCTGAGATCAGAGAGTATGGCCGAGCTAATTTGAGTCACATCGATACGCATTACGACCTGCTCAAGGAAATGAGTCACGGTTCACAAGTTTGGATGTCTCATGGAGATACGATCAAGAATTTACCTGATCATTTTGAAGTGATCGCCAGCACTGACTCTGTTCGCGTGGCTGCTTTCAAAATCCAGCATGAAGAAACTTACGGAATTCAATTCCATCCTGAAGTAACTCATTCTACTGAGGGGAAGAATCTCCTTAGAAATTTTGTGGTAGGTATCTGCGGCTGTGCCCAAGATTGGACTTCCGATGTTTTCATAGATGCTAGTATTGCTGACCTGAAAGCGAAAATTGGCTCGGATAAAGTGGTAATGGGGCTTTCAGGCGGAGTGGATTCTTCTGTAGCTGCTACGCTGATTCACCGTGCGATTGGCACTCAGCTCATCTGTGTGTTTGTAGATAATGGCTTGCTTCGCAAAAATGAATTCGAAGAAGTTCTAGAATCATACAAGCACATGGGGTTAAATGTGATTGGCGTAGATGCCAAGCAGAAATTCTATGATGCTTTGGTAGGTGTGACTGATCCTGAAGCAAAGAGGAAAGCTATTGGAAATGCTTTTATAGAGGTTTTTGATGAAGAATCAAATAAACTCGAAGGGGTAAAATGGCTTGGACAAGGCACAATTTATCCAGATGTGATCGAATCAATCTCTGTAAAAGGGCCTTCTGCTACCATCAAATCTCACCATAATGTGGGCGGATTGCCTGACTTTATGAAGCTTTCTGTGGTGGAGCCGTTGAATACGCTTTTCAAAGATGAGGTACGTGAAGTAGGTAGAGCGCTGGAGATTGTAGAAACTATTATAGGAAGACATCCATTCCCGGGGCCGGGGCTTGGAATCCGTATTTTGGGGGATGTCACCGCCGAAAAAGTGAAGACACTTCAGGAGGTGGATCATATTTTCATCAAAGGCTTGAAGGATTCTGGACTATACGACCAGGTGTGGCAAGCAGGAGCTATGCTTCTCCCAATCCAGTCTGTAGGAGTGATGGGGGATGAGCGTACTTACGAGAAAGTAGTCGCACTGAGAGCTGTAGGTTCGGTAGATGGCATGACTGCTGACTGGATTCATCTTCCGTATGAGTTCTTGGGTAAAATCTCCAATGACATAATCAATAAAGTGAAAGGCGTTAATCGTGTCGTCTACGATATTTCCTCCAAGCCACCAGCTACAATTGAGTGGGAATAGAAGAATTTTACATTTCCTTTTTTAAAAAACAGCGAAGGAATCTGGCCTTTTACATTCATATTAAAAAACCCGAAGAATTTCTTCGGGTTTTTACTTTATGAGGCTTTTCGGCCTGAACTTTGGGTTTGGAAATAATGGGTTAAATTTGCAAACCCTTTTGATGTTTGATTCACCTCGATATAATGAAAAAATTTCTTTTAGCAATTCCGGTATTTTTCATCTTGAGCTTCGCTTTCGCTCAAATTCCTACCCCGGAGGCTTATCGCAAGGCTCAGTCCGAACTTGCTGCCAAAAATTACTGGGAGGCGATTCCTCTTTTCAAGCAATTTACTGATCCAAAAGCGTATGGTAATTTAGCGAATTATGCAGCTTTTCATTTGGGAGAAGCAGCTCTAGGTGCCAATCAACCAGCACAGGCTATAGCCGCTCTGGAGCCAATAGTAGCCGGTAATTGGGCTAAATCTGATCAGGCCAAATATCTTTTGGCTATTTCATATTTCAGAAATCAACAATACGTAGAAGCGCTACAGCTCATCAAAAAAATCAAAGATGAGGTTATAATGGTAATGGCTGAAAATGCCACATACGAAAATTTAAAGCAGGTGAGTGTAAGCTTTATGATTGCCAATCTTTCTGAGTTCAAAGAGAATAAAGGCTATGGTGAAGCGCTTAAGCGGGTTTTGGAAAGCCAGAGCATTCTGTCTGCCACTGAACGGGATGCTTACTATGAGTTGCAGGGAAAGGCAAATGAAGGCACAAATGTGGTGAAAGATCAGGTGTTGGATATCGTGGTGATTTTACCTTTTACCAATTCCTCCCGTTCAAATTTGTCTAGTATTCCCCAAAGTGATTTTGTCTTTGAATTGTACCAAGGATTGAAATATGGCGTAGAGCAATTAAAGCTACAAGGGATTCAGGTCAAGATGTTGACTTTTGACTCGAAGAGAGATATTGCACACCTACAAAACCTGCTAACTGATCCAGCTATTGCTTCTGCGGATATTATTGTAGGCCCGATTTATCCCGAAGAGGCTGATTTGGTAAGTAGTTTTGCGGAAACAGCAAGAATTCCGTTTGTTCATCCTCTTTCGAACTTAGGAGAAAGATTTGAAGAGTTGAATTACAGTTATCTGTTTAGACCTTCGGTAAGTTCTATTGCCAATGGGATTGTGAATAGTTTGAGAAAGCAGAATTGGGGCAAGAGGGTAGCGATTGGATACAGCGGTAGCTCCCGGGATGAGATGCTGGCGGTAATGCTGCAGGAGCAATTAGGAAGAGCAGGGTTCCAGCTGGTGAGATTTGAGCAAATAAATCCGAAAAGTGTTAGTGGGTTTTTGCAAGGATTGGGGATTAGGAGAGGAGATACAAGCATGTCTGTAGATCAGATTATTTTGCTGTCGGACGATCCATCCATTGCACAGCCTGCTTTTTCATTATTAGAGTCCATTACTGCTTCTATTCCGACATTAGTTATGGATTCCTGGTTGGGCTTTAATTTTGCCAATTATGAAATGCTGGAGTTTCCAAATTTCTATTTTATTGGTAATAATACCCTAAGTTTCTATGGAGAGCCTATGCAGCAATTCCGAAATAAATTTTATGATAAGTACCTGAGTTTTCCGAGTATGAATACTGCCCTTGGAGCTGAATTGGTCAGTTGGCTGTCTTCTAATATGTCTGATACCAAAGGCTTTGACCTAAGAAGAAATCTCGACCAGAAAGCCTTCCAAGCAGGTAAATTGACTTGGGGATTTAACTTCCAAGGCACCCACAATAATCAATATGTACCTCTGTTCACTTTAGAAGCGGGGGAATTGAAACCTTTAGATTAACCAATGAATATTTCTAAGAGTAAGGCTCTTTTTGCAAAAGCCCAAAATTTCATACCAGGTGGGGTAAACTCCCCCGTTCGTGCCTTTAAAGCTGTAGGTGGAGAACCACTTTTTATCAAAAAAGCTGATGGCGCTTCGTTGTACGACGAGGATGGAAATCAATTTATCGAATTGATCAATAGTTGGGGGCCAATGCTTTTGGGTCATAATCACCCGAAAGTCAAAGAGGCGGTGATCAAGGCAATGGAAGACGGTACTTCCTTCGGGGCTCCGACAGCAAGAGAAGTAGAAATTGCGGAGCTGATTGTAAGTATGGTTCCTTCCATCGAGAAAGTCCGCATGGTGAATTCAGGCACAGAGGCGACTATGTCTGCCATCCGAGTTGCAAGAGGCTATACCGGTCGTGATAAGTTCATCAAAATGGAAGGCCATTACCACGGCCATGGGGACTCTTTTCTAATTGCTGCCGGTTCGGGAGCGATGACTATGGGTGATCCTGATTCTCCGGGAGTAACCAAAGGAACTGCAAAAGACACCTTGATTTCTCCCTATAATGACTTGGAGGCTATAGAAAAACTAATTGCTGCAAATCCGGGTGAAATAGCTGCATTGATATTAGAACCTGTTCCGGGAAATATGGGGCTTTGTCTTCCAAAGGAAGGGTATCTCCAAGGATTACGGGATATCTGTACCAGAGAAGGGATAATATTGATCTTCGATGAGGTAATGACAGGTTTCCGTCTGGCAAAGGGTGGCGCTCAAGAAGTTTTCGGAGTTACTCCAGATATGTGCACTTTAGGGAAAATCATCGGTGGAGGTATGCCGGTAGGAGCCTATGGAGGAAAGAGAGAAATAATGGAGTTTGTCTCTCCCGCAGGCCCGGTTTATCAAGCAGGAACACTTTCTGGGAATCCGATCGCTATGGCAGCTGGATTGACAATGCTAAAACATCTAAATGAAGATTCTGAAGTCTATGCGGAGTTAAATCATATTGGGAAGAAATTAACCGAGGGCATAAAAAGTATCAATCGGGAATTAGGATTGGACTATGCTGTGAATAGCTTGGGAAGCATGTATTCCTTGTTTTTCACAGATAAGCCGGTGTTTGATTTTGAAAGTGCAAAGACTGCTGATACTGCTTTATTTGGGAAATATTTCCAGGCAATGCTGAATCGGGGAGTTTATTTGGCACCAAGCCAGTTTGAAAGTTTGTTCTTGTCAACTGCACTGAAAGATGAACTGATCGATCAGATTCTAGTTGCTCATAAGGAAGCGATGGTTGAAATATTGGGATTATAATAGATTGAGTCTAGCATAAAAATTAAGTAAAATGTCTATCAAAGTTTACGGAATCAAGAATTGCAACACGATGAAGAAGACCTTCGATTTCCTAGCGGAAAAAGAAGTGGAGTATGACTTTATCGATTATAAAAAGCAGAAGCCTGATGCTGCACTTTTAGAAGGTTTTTTGGAGAAAACTGATCTTGCTTCTCTGGTGAATAAGAAAGGAACGACTTACCGAAAAATGACTGATGACCAGAAATCAGCCCTCGAGAATGAGGAAACGGCGATCCCTATCCTGGAAGAAAACTCAAGTATGATCAAACGACCTGTGATTGTTTACAGAAATGGAAGCCTGACTTTGGGTTTTGATCCGGAGGCAATTGAGAGGTATTTGAGGTAAGAATCTAATATGTTTTTGTCTCCCGCAACGGCGCAAAGGCGCAATGGTTTAAAGTTGCTGTTTGATATTATGAAGCTTTATTAACGGATTTTGAATCCAACTATAAATTCTTCTAAGTTTCAAACCTCAAAAAAAGAAATTGCGCCTTTGCGCCTTGGCGGGAGACTTACTTTTCAATAAACAATAGTATCCGAAGCCAAAGGAGGCAAGCTGAGATTGCCGGTTTCCAAGTGAAAGCTAAATTGGGAGGAACTACCTGAATCAGCTGCAGGCGTTTCAAAAGCAAATACTTTTTCTAGTGTGGGATGGCCGTCAAGAGATGCGAACTTGTCAAAAGTGACCCTGGTATTAGTAATATAAAGTAACTTCAAGTTTTTGTTTTCGGTTAATTTCTCCAAACTCGAACCTTCGATAGGAGTTTGATTGAGTTTCAAAACAGTCAGGTTTGGAAGTGTAGCAATTTGCGCCAAAACAGCATCGGTAATCGCCGTACCCGTCAGATCCAAGTAAACAATCTGGTCTTTAGCAGACTGAAGCAAATGCCATTCTGAATCCGAAAATGCAGGAAAATTGATACAACTGATCTTCAAGAATGGAGAGCCCATCTTCACTATTTCGGCGAAGAAACCTTGATCTCTGAGTTTGGAAATTGAATCCTGTGGAAGCTTAGGTGCCTCAACAACAGGGTAAAATGGTTTCTCATCCTTTTTGAAGAATGGCTCCACCAAACTTACGCTTAGTGCTGATTCACCTAGTTTGGAGCTTTCAGATGAGCCAGATTCGATCCAGGCTTTGATCAATTCAATTTCTTCTTTTCTGGGCTGTCGCTTATCCTTGGGAGGCATATGGTCATCATGATCTTCTGGTAAAACCAAGCGCGTAACTAGTTCGCTTTTTTCAGGATGTCCGGTTTCCAATACTAATCCATCCTCACCACCTTTTTGGATCCCTTTGAAAGAACTCAGATCTAATTCTCCTTTGAGTCTCTTGGGATTATGGCAACTCTTGCAGTTATGATCCAAAATGGGTTGGATTGCGCCAGTGTAGAATTCCACTTCTTCCCAGTTATTAGCGGGGAGTTCTAGAGGTTCAGTAGTGCTTAGTTCCACACCAAGAAAAGCTTGTAGTTCTAGCGGTAAAACTTCGGTGAAATAATCATCACCATGAGTGATATTTCCGCCCAGATGTCCGGTCAAGATCAAAATCACTAAAATCATAGCCCCTTTGAGTTTCAATTGTGCGGGAGATGCAACTGATTTTTTCAAGTGGTACCAAAGGCCAAATGAAAGTAAGGTGGTGATGATTCCTAAAATTAAATGAAATTTGACTGTGTCCCAGCCATAGCCCTCGTTTTGATATTGAAGAAAACCGCTGATACTGGCCAAAAGGGCAGCAATTCCACCAAGAAGAAATCCCAATTCGATAATAGGCGAATAGGCTGAATACTTCTTTCCAGCCCAAAAAATCAGGATTACTCCAAATACTATAAAGCCAATCGGCAAGTGAACCAAAATCGGATGAAATCGCCCGAATAATGGTAAGATAAAATCAATCATTTAGTCTGATTGTCTTTTTAAGATTCCTGCTTTCATAGACTGCATGTTATTAAGCTAGTATTTTATTGATCAATTCACCTTCCACATCAGTCAATCGGAAAGGACGGCCTTGGAAATCATAGGTGAACTGCTCATGGTCAAAACCCATCAAATGTAGAATAGTGGCATGGATATCATGAACCGAAACTTTATCCTCAATCCCTGAAAACCCAAAATCATCCGTTCTGCCAAAAATCACTCCTGGCTTGATACCGCCACCTGCCATCCACATGGTAAAGGCATCCCCATGATGATCTCTGCCAAGGAAACTTTGTGTTTTGCCTTCTCGGTTCTCCTGCATAGGTGTTCTGCCAAATTCTCCTCCCCAGACCACCAGAGTGTCTTCTAGCAATCCTCTTTGTTTCAAATCGAGCAGCAATGCAGAAACCGGTCTATCCATTTCACGGCATTTATTTCTTAGACCCATGTCAATCGATCCGTCATGATCTGTACCATGCGTATCCCAGCCCCAATCATATAACTGGACAAAACGGACACCTTTTTCCACTAGTTTCCTAGCGAGCAGGCAGTTGTTTGCAAGGGATTCCGTTCCGGGTTTGGTTCCATATAGCTGGTGAACAGATTCCGGTTCATCATTGATATTCATAACCTCCGGTACTTCTATCTGCATGCGGTAAGCCATTTCATACTGGTTGATTCTAGCGAGAATCTCAGGGTCGCCATAGGCATCAAACTCCTCTTTATTCGCAGTGTTAATCGCATCGATGACGTTTTTCTTCAGATTTCGGGTCATTCCTTCTGGATCATCCAGGTACAGGACCGGGTCTCCTTTTGATCTGCACTGCACCCCTTGATAGACGGAAGGCAAAAAGCCACTTCCCCAAACGCTTTTGCCTGCATCAGGAGTTTTTCCTCCTGAAGTAAGCACGACAAAGCCAGGGAGATTTTGATTCTCTGTTCCCAATCCATAAGTCACCCAACTACCTAAACTTGGACGGCCAAGTCTTGCACTTCCAGTTTGCATCAAGAGTTGAGCTGGGCCATGATTAAATTGATCTGTATGCACGGCTTTTAAAAAGGAAACTTCATCTGCTAATTTTTGGAAATGCGGCATGTAATCTGAAATCCATGCACCAGACTCTCCATGTTGAGAAAAATTAGCTTGAGGGCCAAGAAGATTAGGCACTCCGCGGATGAAAGCAAATTTCTTTCCTTCTAATAGTGACTGAGGGCAAGGTTGATTGTGGTATTTTGCCAGCTCCGGCTTATAATCAAATAGCTCCAACTGCGAAGGTGCACCAGCCATGTGGAGGTAAATGATTGATTTTGCTTTAGCGCCGAAAGGTGGAGGAAGGGGAGAAAGTGGATTTAGATCCCGCTGACTTAGATTTAATCCCGGAGATCCTATGGTTGAATCTGAACCACATCCAAATAAGAGTGGAGCCATCGCGAGACCGCCAACTTTAGAGACGCAGTCCATCAGGAAATGTCTTCTTGTTTGTTTCTCCAGCTTTTGCTGAGCAAACCCTAGGAGCATTCTATCGAGACTTTTCATTTTAGGGTTTGGTTAGGAATTCATCCATATTCAGAAGTGCGTTAGCCACCACAGACATTGCTGCTTGCTCAGGGTTTGTTGATTTATCTTTCACTGTAAAGAATGCTTCCAGTGATTCAGGATTGCTTTTGTATTCGGCTAGGGCTTCATCATAAAGCGATGAAAGAGTCTCAAGCTTAGTTTCTGAAATAGGATGTAAGACTAGTTTTTGATAGCCGTAGGCAATACTTTTTTCTGGTTTTGCAGCGTCTTGCTTGATCATATCTTCTGCCAAATAATAAGCTGCTTCTAGGTAAACAGGATCATTCAGCGTGACCAAAGCTTGCAAAGGTGTGTTTGTGACAATTCTTCTACTCAGACAAACCTCCCTGCTGGCTGCATCAAAGGATATGAAGGAAGGATAAGGGCTGGTTCGTTTCAGAAAAGTGTAAATCCCTCTTCTATGCGCATCTTCACCCTCACTTTCTTCCCATGATTCTCCATTATAGACTGTCTGCCAAATGCCCTCTGGTTGATGAGGTTTGACTCCCGGACCGTACATTTTATCACTTAGCAATCCTGCCACAGCCAAAGCCTGATCCCGAACTTGCTCTGCGTTTAATCTGAATCTTGGCCCACGAGCATACCATTTATTTTGCGGATCTTTTTTATAAAGCTCAGCTGATACGGCAGAAGATTGCTTGTAGGTAGCCGAGGTGACGATCTCCCGAATCAAGCTTTTCATACTCCAGTCGTATTCATTCATAGTTTTCCAAGCCAGGTAATCTATCAATTCAGGATGTGAGGGAGGATCGGACTGCGTTCCCATATCTTCCAGTGAACTTACTATTCCTCTGCCAAAAAGCTGATCCCAAACTCTGTTGACCAATGTTCTCGAAGTAAGTGGATTTTTCTTGTCAGTCAGCCAATAGGCGAAACCCAAGCGGTTATTTGGCCATTCTGGATTCCACTTATTTAGGGTTTTTGGTGTTTCTGGATTTACCTTTTCTCCCAGACTCATCCAGTTTCCCCGATCAAAAACATGTGTTTCCCGAGTCATATAGTCGGGGTTTTCGATCATGATGGGAAGCTTTGTTCCTCTAAAGTTCAAGGCTGTTTCCCAGGAATTTTGAATATCCTTGAAACCCGACTTATCCTTTCCAGCAAGAGTTGGGACAAAAGCAAACCATACAAATTTGGCAGCGTTTTGCTCTGATTTTACACTTGGATTCTTAACCTCTAAAAATAAGTCTACAAAACCTTTCGTGGGCTTTAGAGGAATAGCTCGGATAATATCTCCGTTGGTTTTGTTGATTGGAAAAGCGGCCAGGATTTCTCCTTCTGGCCCACCATTTCGGATGGTCATTTTGCTTCCATCTAAGCCTGAGCCATATTGAATCAAGATTTGATCAGAGCCTCGTGTGTCTATTTTTCTCAAATAAGCAGATCCATTCGCTTGAATTCCTAGCCATTTGGTATCTATGAGTTCTGCATTGTTAAAGTCCACAGCATCGTGGGAAGGATACTTTGGCTCAAGGTAAGTCAGGAAGTTTTTGCGATCAGTTGCGGCTTTTGCACTTTCATTTTCTTTGACCCAAGCTAGCACAGACTCTATTTCTTTTTTCTCTTCTGGTGAATAGAACCTCAATCTAGGCTCTTCATCATGAGTGTCCTCATCTCTTGAATTGTTAAAAAAGGCTGCTGATTGGTAGAACTCCTCGTGACGAATGGGATCGTAGGGATGACTATGACATTGCACGCAAGCCATGGTGGTACTTTGCCAAACCTCATAAGTTGTACCCACTCTATCAAGGACTGCGGCTACTCGAAATTCCTCGTCATTCGTCCCACCTTCATCATTGTTCATGGTATTGCGGTGAAAAGCTGTTGCAGCCAATTGTTCCTCGGTAGGATTTGGAAGTAGGTCTCCAGCTAATTGCTCTATGGTGAACTCATCAAATGGTTTGTCGGCATTGAAGGCACGGATCACATAATCTCGATAAGGCCACATGGTACGGGAAACATCCCGTTCGTAGCCCTTGGTGTCAGCATATCGCGCAAGATCTAGCCACCAAGTTGCCCATTTTTCGCCATAGGTAGGAGAGGATAGTAGCTGATCTACGGCTTGCTCATAGCTGATTTTTTTGGAAGAAAATTGTGACACAAGATCGCTAGTAGGAGGTAGGCCAGTGATGTCAAGCGCAGCTCTTCGTAGGAGTTTTAGTGGATTTTCCTCTTGTGAAAATGTCAGTTCAATCTCTTCGAGTTTTCTGCCTACATAAAAATCTATGGAAGATATTTCGGAAGGATTACTACCAGAAGTAAATCCCGCGGTAGTTTTTTGTTCTGCAATTTCAGGTGCTTCGACAGGCTGATAAGCCCAATGCTCACCCCATTTAGCACCTTGTTTTATCCACGTTTTGAGAAGATCGATCTCTTCTTCGGAAAGGGGTGTTCGCTCATAAGGCATTCTTAATTCAGGATCTGAAGCAGTCAGACGCTTGATTAATTCGCTGCCATTAGGGTCACCGGGAATAATTGCAGGGTGGCCAGATTCTGTATTTGCAAAAGCTTCTTCCTCGAAGAGCACAGAGAATCCGCTATTCTTTTTTACACCTCCATGGCAGGAAATGCAGTTTTTATTCAAGATGGGCTTGATCTGTGAGCTGAAGTCTACTTCTTTTTCCTGACCAAAAATAATAAAGCCAGCAATGCCTATGATTACGGCAAGGGTAAGAAAGCCTGCTATTTTAAGATTAATCATGGGTTATTGAATGAACCTCAAAGTAAAGAATTCTGGACTACTTCTAAAACCCGTTATTTCATTAGGGCAATTTTAGAATAGGATATGCTAATATTCTGGAATTTTGATGTGGCCAGCGTGGATTAACGGTTTAGTGGTTACTGCGGTTAGATAAAAAAAATACCCCGCTTAATATAGCGAGGTAGTGGTGTTAGAACTCAAAGTTTGGAAGGTTTTCCAAAATGTCTTTGGTCATGGCATCTAGATCGTAATCATGCTTCCATCCCCAATCTTTCCTTGCACAGGAATCATCTATGCTGTCTGGCCAACTGTCTGCGATTGCTTGACGGAAATCAGGATTGTATTCGATTCTGAAGTCAGGAATATGCTTGAGTATGCTTTGATAGATTTCTTTAGGAGTGAAATTCATCGCCGCAAGGTTGTAACTAGAGCGAATTTTTACAGATTCCCGAGGAGCATTCATTAGATCCAATGTGGCTTTGATTGCATCAGGCATGTACATCATAGGTAGTGAACTGTCTTCTCGAAGAAAACAATCGAATTTTTCTCCTGCCAATGCTTTGTGATAAATATCCACGGCGTAATCCGTAGTGCCGCCACCTGGAAGAGACGTATAGCCAATCAAACCTGGATAGCGAAGACTTCGAACATCCACATTGTATTTCTGAAAATAATATTCACACCATCTTTCTCCAGCCTGCTTCGAAATGCCATAAACAGTATTTGGTTCTTTGACACAATACTGTGGGGTATTGATTTTTGGTGTATTTGGTCCAAAAACAGCGATGGAAGATGGCCAATAGATTTTGTTAAGATTAAATTCTTTGGCTAGCGCCAACACATGAAGCAGACTTTCCATATTAAGCTCCCAAGCGAAAAGAGGTTTTTTCTCACCCACTGCGGAAAGCACTGCTGCTAAATGATAAATTTGGGTGATTTTTTCTTGTTTGACTAAGGTGGTCAAGCCTTGCTTGTCCATCACATCTAGGACTTGAAAGCGACAAAAATTAAATATTGACCGTGCTGATTCGTTGAGATCTGTAGCGATTACTTGCTCTGCACCAAACTGATCTGCCAAAGACTTGGTGAGTTCAGAACCCAATTGCCCTGCAGCGCCTATTACTAGGATTTTTTCCATTGATATTTCTTTCAAAATCTACCTAAAGCCGAGCTCTGGGTTTTTGTTTATATTTGGGTTTGAGACTGCAAAAGTAAGAAAAAACTGCTTTCTGAGCAGGATTTTTAACTAAAGGAATCAGACGTTTTTGACTCATATAAAATCAACTAGCTATCATGTACGATCAGTTCAGACCCAAATTACAAGAGGAACTTAAGGGAATAGAAGAAGCCGGCCTTTTCAAGAAAGAGCGTGTGATAACCTCGCCGCAATCAGCGGAAATCACTATTGCAGGCGGGCAAAAAGTTTTGAATTTTTGTGCCAACAATTACTTAGGACTCTCTTCACATCCGAAAGTAATTGAAGCAGCCAAGGCTGCAATTGATTCCCATGGTTTTGGGATGTCATCCGTTCGCTTTATTTGCGGGACGCAGGATATTCACAAGGAACTGGAGAAGAAGATTTCTGAGTTTTTGGGTACGGAAGACACCATTCTTTATGCAGCGGCTTTCGATGCAAATGGGGGAGTGTTTGAGCCGATTTTCGGTCAGGAGGATGCGATTATTTCAGATGCCTTGAATCATGCGTCCATCATCGATGGCGTTCGTCTTTGCAAGGCCATGCGATTCAGATACGAGCACAATAATATGGAAGATCTGGAAGCTCAGCTGAAGGATGCTATCGCAAAAGGAGCGAAACAAAAAATCATCGTGACTGACGGAGTTTTCTCTATGGACGGTACAATTGCACAGTTGGATAAGATCGTGGAGTTGGCGGAAAAATATGAAGCTCTTGTGATGACGGATGAGTGTCATTCTACAGGTTTCATGGGTAAAACCGGTCGTGGTGTGCATGAGCATTGCGGGGTGATGGGCAAGATAGATATCATCACTGGGACACTCGGTAAAGCACTTGGTGGTGCATCTGGAGGGTTTACTTCAGGGAGGAAGGAGATTGTCGAATTGCTTCGTCAACGCTCTAGGCCTTATCTATTTTCCAATACATTGGCTCCATCGATCACAGGTGCTTCGATAGCAGTGTTTGATTTGCTTTCAGAGACCACAGAGTTGAGAGATAAGTTGGAAGAAAACACCAAGTACTTCCGTGAGAAAATGACTGCTGCTGGATTTGATATCAAGCCAGGTGAGCATGCCATCGTACCGATTATGCTTTATGATGCGGTTCTTTCGCAGCAAATGGCTGAGAAGGTGCTAGAGAAGGGTATTTACGTGATTGGTTTTTATTTCCCCGTGGTACCAAAAGGTCAGGCAAGAATCCGTGTGCAGATCTCTGCTGGTCATGATAGAGCGCATTTGGATCAGGCGATTGCGGCTTTCTCTGAAGTTGGAAAAGAGTTGGGAGTGATTGATTAACAGGATTGTCCGCAAGGATAGTAGATATATTATTGGTTGGATGTGCGATGCTAGGTGTCCGATGCAGCAAAGCCGGGTTTCTAATTTAGATTCTCGGTTTTTTTGTCGGTGATGTTTGAATTTGAAAATTGATCATTGAGACTAACTCACTTTTCGCTTTTCAAAATAAATCATCGAACAGTAACGTGGTAGCAGCTCTGTTTTCTTTCTTTGATGTAGAAAATCTTTCCAGCGTCTTGGAATTCATTTAGAACCGTTTCAAGTTTTTTCTGAGTAGTTCTACTGAAGCGTTTCTTGCCATTAAATCTAATGTAGGAGATATCAAATGAGACTCCAAAAGAGTGAGAGCTCGGACCTGCAGTTGCATTTTTATTTCTCCTTCTTAAGCTTTTTTGCTGTTCAGGAGTTCGTGTCACTGAGGTTAAGGTGAAGAAACTCTCATTGTCGGTTATTGTTTGGAAAGCTAATCCCAATTCCTCCAAAATGATTTTTGAGTAGGGTGTAATGTATGGGTGACTATGAGTTAGTTTCATCACCTCGTATCCAGTACCCTGATCTATCAATACTAAGTTCTCTTTCTCAATTAGATTTTTGAAATGACTTTCATTCTCTATTAAACCAAATCCATTGTATTCTGCTGCATAAAGATGCTTGTCATATTCTTTGGTAATCAACTCTTCCGGAATAGGTGGTATAACTCTGGGCAGAGGTAAATCCAGCTTGATCGGCTCAGGATTATCAATGTTTCTATCAGCTTGTTTCGGGGTATTTGTTAAGGTAGAATAAGTGTCTTTTACTTGCTTTTTCAGTTCTGGCATGTATACTTGGGTTGCCAGAGCACCTGCCGAAATAAGTATGAAAAAAGAGGCAAGGTGTATAAATGAGAGTTTTTTCATTGGTAAAGGATACTTGTTTTTCAAATTTTTCGGATGACTAAGAACTGCAGTGGAGCAAAGATTAATCCATTTTATGTCCTGCCAGTTACCTAGCTGATTTTGATAGGTCGAAATGCTTCATTTCAACTGGAGTCGTAACTTGTGTTTTTTTGAAACTAAATCCCAGAATAAATTTTTCTGAGGGCTCTATGATTTTTTAAATGGCATTTAGGGTGAAATTGAGCCGGATGACATTAATGACATAAGAATGACGTATAGTAGACACAAATATTTTAATGTTGTCTATCTATTTTTGATTTGCATAAAATGAATAAGAAAATGGATAACAAAGCACTAGGTGTAAAGTTGAAAACACTTCGACTAAAGAATGGGTTTTCTCAGGATGAATTAGCTGAATCAGCTGGAGTTAGTTTACGGACTGTACAAAGAATTGAAAATGCAGAAACAATCCCTCGTGGTGATACGGTGAAACGATTGTTTCAGATTTTCGGAATGAGCCCTGATGAAGTGCTTGATTGGTCTCAAACCGAAGACAAAGGGTTTCTGATGGGAAGGAATCTGTCTGGTTTGATGTTTTTAATTTTTCCTCTTCTTGGAGTAATGTTGCCTCTCGTTCTATGGATCAGTAGGAAAGATAAAATTGCTGGAGTAAGTGAATTAGGACGAAACCTAGTGAACTTCCAACTGACCTGGACGCTGATATATTATGTACTGGTTACGATATATGGTTGGTCGTACAAATACTTCATGCTGGGAGGGAATGGTGATATAAGTCCTAGTAGTGTAGAGAGTATTGTATCGTTTCGAATGGGAGTGATTTTGACTATATATCTAATAGTGAGTGTGATGATAGCATGGAATACCTATCGAATCAATTATGGACTTTCAGTGAAGTATTTCCCGAAAATCAATTTCTTAAGATAATACATAAAAAAAGACATGTGAAAGTTTGTCATTTTTTAAGTGGAAGACTTACTTGTCATTGCGAGTTTCCTTCGTTTTTTCAACTCATATTCTTCGAGATCTTCAAATCGCGTATCTACATCCAGATTATTAAGGTAATCATTGATCATTTCCCTGATTTCTTGGAAGGACATATTATGGAGAATCTTACCATTTTTGGACATGGATAATTGGCCTGTTTCTTCTGAAACGATCAACACAATTGCATCAGTTGTCTCTGACATGCCTATAGCGGCTCGGTGGCGAAGCCCAAATTGCGCCGGGACTTCGCGTTCAGTAACCGGTAGAATACAGCGGGCAGCCTTTATTTTACCGTTATGAATGATTACAGCGCCATCATGTAGCGGACTGTATTTATTGAAGATTGAGATAAGCAGTCTCTTCGATAATTCTGCATCGAGAATATCTCCGCTTTCAGCATAAAACTTTAGTTCAGTACTTTTCGAAATCACCATCAAAGCACCAGTATTGCTCCCCGCAAGAGTTTTTGAAGCATCTATAATAGGACTGATATTGAAAATAGCATTGTCTTTTTTTCTCCAAAAGAAAAGCATGTCCTTCCAAACATTGTCGTCTGAGAGGAGTGAGGATCGCCCTATCAGAAGAAGGAATTTTCTTATTTCTGGTGCAAATATGATGATGGCAGCAATTACACCCACTCCCATGAATTGACCTAAAATAGCAGAGAGAAGCTCCATTCTCAGAGCCCGAACCAGAAGGTAAATCAAGTATATAGAAAGGAAGCCAAGAAAAATCTTAATAGCTACACTGCCCTTTAGAAGTTTATATACTTGATATAATAGGGCAGCAACCAAGGCAATATCGATGATATTGACGATGGAGATATCTAAAAATCCTATTTTGAAAAGTAATGTCAAGGGTATAAAGTGTTGTATAATTTTAATGTTTCGTTAGCTTCTTTTACGTCATGTACACGCAGGATGTTTGCACCATGACATAAAGCAAACATATTTAATGCTGTAGTACCATTCAGTGCATCGCCGGCTTCTATTTCCAGCGCTTTTGATATCATCGATTTTCTCGAAATGCCTACTAGTACTGGTAATGAAAGCGTCTGAAACTGATGAAGGTTCCTTAGTATGAAATAATTTTGCTCTAGGGTCTTAGCAAATCCAAATCCAGGGTCAATTATTACATCTTTGATGCCAAACTTTCTGAATTGTTCCAGTTTTTCAGCGAAATAATACAATATTTCTCCTAGAATATCCGAATAGTTTGTTTTTTTATCCATGTTTTGAGGATTTCCTCTCATATGCATGGCGATATAGGGGACTCGCAGTTTTGCCACTGTTTGGATCATTTCCTCATCCAGATCCCCAGCCGAAATATCATTTACGATATGGGCACCAGATTGTATTGATTCTTCAGCAACTTTAGCACGAAAAGTATCAATAGAAATTAAGATATCAGGATAGTGGGAAGCGATCCACTTCACTGCTGGAATAACCCGGTCTATTTCTTCCTGTAAGCTTACCTCAGCAGCACCCGGTCTGGAACTGTAACCACCAAGATCCAGGATACTAGCACCATTAGAAATGTGAGAAGTGACTAATGCTGCAACTTTATCCAAGGACTTCTCAGCTCTACTTCCTTCGAAAAATGAATCTGGAGTCAAATTCACTATTCCCATCAGATGAGGTTTGTCCCAGCTGATTAGCCGTCCATCGATTAGAAGGGTGTTTTTTTGGGGAAATGATTTATCTTCGATTTTAGAAGACTGGCCCGGAAGAGGAAACATTAAATTAAGAGACTTTGGAGACGCAAACTAGTAACGAATATAAGGAAGTTATCAGCCGTTGTAAAGAACTATTTCGTAAGAAGACTATAGATTATGGTACAGCTTGGAGGATTGTTCGGCTTTCTTCGATCACGGATCAGATTTTCATCAAAGCTCAGCGTATTCGTTCTATTCAGGAGAAGGGAAATCAAAAAGTAAATGATCCCATTGAGGATGATTTCGTAGGGATTATCAATTATTGCCTGATTGCGTTACTGCAAATTAGTTATGCAAAAGATGGACGGATGGAAATTCCTTTTGAGGAGCTGGAACCCGCTTACGATCACTGGGTAAATGAAACGCGTGGTCTTTTGGAAAATAAGAACCACGATTATGGAGAAGCTTGGCGAGATATGAGGGTGAGTTCGATGACGGATATTATCTTGATGAAATTATTACGAACCAAACAAATAGAAGATAATCAAGGTGAAACATTAGTGTCAGAGGGTATAGAAGCTAACTATCAGGATATGATCAATTATGCAGTATTTTGTTTAATTAAATTAGACTATCATGTTTAAGCAAGGGTTTTTGTGGGTGATTCGATTTATTGTCGGTGGCCTATTTATTTTTTCTGGACTGATTAAGGTCAATGATCCGGTAGGAACGGCTATTAAGTTGGAAGAGTATTTCGATGTTTTTTCTAATGACATCGCGGGTTTCTTCTATTACCTAAAGCCATTTGCACTTGAGCTGGGGATTTTTTTAGTTGTGGTGGAAGTAACGCTGGGAATCATGCTGATTTTGGGTGTGAAAAGTAGATTGACGGTCTGGGCTTTGGCTTTGATGATCTTGTTTTTCACCTTTCTCACTTTTTACTCTGCCTATTTTAATAAAGTGACTGATTGCGGATGCTTTGGTGATGCGATCAAATTGACACCTTGGGAATCTTTTTATAAAGATTTGATCCTATTGGTCTTGATTTCCATCCTTTTCTTATTTCAAATGGATTTGCCAAAAACATCTCATAAATGGGCTAAAGGTGTAACCGTAGTTGCTTTGGCGTTATCTTTTGTTTTAGCAGTATTGGCAGTTCGCAATCTTCCATTTATTGATTTTAGAGCCTATAAAGTAGGAGTGAATATCCCTCAAAATATGCTGCCTTCAGCTCCATTGGAGTATTCATACGTGATGAAAAAAAATGGTGAACTTATGACTTTTGATCAGTATCCCTCTGATGAAAGTCTGGAGTTTGTAGAAATGAATTTGAAGAATCCAGATGCCTTACCCAAAATTTCTGATTTTGCAGTTTGGAATGAGGAGGGAGATTTTTCTGAAGAAGTTTTCACGGGTAACAAAGTATTGATTTTGGTGAGTAGCATGGCTAAAATGAGTGAAACAAATCTTAGCCGAATTGATCAATTAGTCAAGTCGCTAGCGGGATCGCCTATTCAGCCCGTTTTTGTAGCAGCAGCATCTGAGGAAGAAATCCGAAATTTCACCCAATCAAGAGGCTGGGACGTTCTTTCTCTTCAAGCAGATGCCACTGTAGTCAAAACTATGATCCGAGCTAATCCTGGAATAATGGTGATGAAGGATGGAGCAGTATTGGCTAAATACCACCATAACAATACCCCTGAAGCGGGAGAGGTTTTAGATCTTTACATGAATTAGGGAATGGGAAAAGATCTGAAAATCGTTCTGGTGGGACTTCCCGGTTCTGGGAAAAGTACTTTTGGAAAACAACTTGCTTCTGTTTTGCAATTTCCTTATTACGACTTAGATAGCTTGATAGAAGATCGATTTCACATGAAAATCTCCGATATTTTCTTACAATTTGGAGAGGGTGGATTTCGTCATCGGGAAACTGAGGTATTACAAGATGTATTGAACAGTAATGGTTCTTACGTTTTAGCGTCAGGAGGCGGCTGTCCCTGCTTTAATGATAATATGGAATTGATTAACGAAAAAGCTGTCTCGGTTTACCTAGATGTGCCATTAGAGGAAATATCGCATAGATTAGGCTTGTCTAAAGCACAAAATAGACCAATGTTTTTGGGGCTTGACCAGGGAGGAATCACTTTGAAATTAAAAAGTCTGCTTGTGGAGAGAGATTATTTTTACAGGCAGTCAAAAATAAAACTCAGCGGGGAAGATTTCTCCGCTGAGTTGTTGGTTTCGGAATTGATCCAGTTAATCAGAAACTAAGGCCGAAAGTCAATAATCCACTTACAAGATTATTTTTGATTTCTGTCACCGGACCTATGTTTGTGTTTTGAGCATCTAATACCTGATAGCTTCCATACAGTGTATTGTATTTTTGGTTCACTAGAGCCAAGTCAATGGAGAATTTATTGAGTTTCACGCCCACACCACCACTGATTTGCTGCGTACTTCTATCATAGTCTGAATCTGCAATTGGATCACCGTAATATCCGTATCCTCCTCTAAATCTGAAGTTACTCAGTTTGTATTCTGCCCCAAACCGGAAATTAATTGTGCTGGTGTATAGGTTTTTGATTTCCAGATTATCTGGTCCTTCGTCGAAGTCTCTGGATATGATTCTGGCTGCGCTGTAATCAACCCAATCTACGTCAGCTGAAATAAATCCATTTTTCCCTAAAAATACTGTGGCGCCACCACCGATTTTAAGAGGAGTATTTAAATTATATGAGCTAACGATAATATCTGTCAAATTTTCTACTTGCCCCAAAGTGATGCCTTCTGGCTCGTAATCGTAATTATCATAATTAGCAACCATACTAGCGGTGTATTCGTCATTTAGAGCATACCAAGTAGGAGATTGTACAGTGAATCCCAAATTCAAATAATCTATAGGCTTATAGATCAAACCTAGATTAACGTTTACTCCACCTCCATTGATAAACAAACTCTCTTGTAAGTTAGAATTGATTAATGGCCCTTCAGAAAATTCTTCATTATACATCTTTCGAGAAGTAAAATTCAAAGTGCGGAGACCGACTGAGCCGCCTACAAATAATTTGTAGTTGAAGTTGGCTCCGTAAGCAAAAGTTATTTGGCTTGAACTTCCTTCTTGCATAATATTTTCATCCTGAAAAGGGGCAATGAAACCATTAATTGGTTCATATTCTCCGGTAATTACATTGCCGTTATTGTCTAATCTAGGATTGATTTGGTACGTATTGTATGCCATACCAGTCAAACCAAAATTGGCGACCTGGTTTTCAGGATAGCCTTGAGCATCTTGGAGATAAAAATCAATAATTGATGTTTCCCCTGGAAGATCAGAAAAGTATCCATATTCCGTATTGAAATTGGCAATTCTTTGAATACTGATTCCAAATGAACCTCCTTTAAAAGCTCCTCTATCAAATTCGCCCTTGGGGTTTGCAAGCACGAAACTTAGGTTTGGCAGTGAAAAGTTTGTGGATTTGTAACTATTACTTTGCCCTAAATAGTTTGTTTCCACTCCCCAGTCAGTATAACCCAAAGTTGCACTAGCTTCAGAAGATCTGAAGAAGCCTAGTCCTGCAGGGTTTCCTGCAATATTAGACACATCACCACCTAGTGACCATTGTGTTCCGCCTACAGCCATTATTCGGGCTGAGCCTGCGGGTTTTACTTGGCTGAAGCGATAGGCATCTTCATAATACCCGCTTTGAGCCAATACATAGGAAGATGTAATTAAACTTAGGGATAAAACCAGAATGGGTATTCTCATTTAGATTTGATTTGGATTTAATAAATAAACGTACAGGATAGACGAAAATGTTGCTTTGGTTCTATATTCTTTTTCCAAAAACTCGTGATATAATATGGAAATGGACTGAATGGCTACATATATTGCAATAAATAAGGCAGTGATACCACTGCCTTATTTAATCCACGATCAGTACTGAAGTCAATTTAATTTCCTCTCCCTCCTCTAGAAGGACTAGAACTACTTCTTGTAGGTGTAGCTCCTCCTCCAGATGACCCACTGCTTCTAGAAGGTGTGCTATAGCTCGGTGTACTTCTTACTGGAGTGGTTGTTCTTACAGGAGCCACAGTTCTTGTATTTGTGTTCCCTCTATTATAGGAAGGTGAAGTAGTTCTCGCTGGCACATTACTTCTATTATATGATGGACTTGAAGATCTTGTATTGGTAGGATAAGATGATCTAATGGTACCACCTCTTCCAGCATTTATTGTCCTTGAATTTGAAGGGTTTATAGTAGGTCTGGCAGAAGGCATTGCACTTCTTGTTCTGGAAACAGGTCTATTCATTGCTGCCGAACTCACATTTCTACTATTTCCTTCCCTTGCGCTTGAGTTGTAATAGTCATTTTGGGAGGAACTGAAGTCTCTTGCAGAAACTCTTGAATTGTCAGAATTAGATACTAACCTCCTAGATGTAGCATTATTGCCATTGTTCAATACATCCCTTCTTGCTTGAGCTCTAGCGGTGTTGGGTTGTAGTGCAGCATTCGAGATACTACCTGCTCTCGAAGCAGCAAGTGATGAACCTCTTGTTGGTCTTGCGCCTCTAATAACTCTACGATCTCCATATTCTCCACCTGGAAGGATATAGACTGGATTGCTGGAAAACATTGGAGAATAACCGTATCCAGGATATCCAAAGCCTCCCATGCCATAAACTGATCCCCAAGGATCGTAAAATCCCATCATACCATATGTTGGTCTATAATAGATAGGTCTATAAAAAGGATTGCCGAAACCAAAGCCTATACTCATATTAAAACCTGGTCTAAAACCAAATCCTCCTCCCCACATTGGGTTATAAAATCCACCCATTCCCCATGGACTCATTCCGTACATCATTCCCATATTAAATGCCATGGAAGAATTGAAATTGGAATTATTGTTTGAATTGCCTACTCTATAATTATTGTAAGCGTCGATGTCTGGATTGCTTTCCACTTCATCAGCCTCATCAAAATACACAATATCATCTTGAACGGTTTCTTCACCAGCCTGATACCTTGCGATATAGTCTGGATTCACATTTCTAGAGCTAAAACTTTCCTGTGGAACAGTCTCTGTGGCAGTGGAGGAAAGCGTCTGGAATTGCTCTGGATTATTATTTTGTACAGCATACTCAGTAGCTACTTTAGCGTCTGATGCCATGAAATACAAATTGTCACTAGTATCCACTGTCGCCAATTTATTCGTGCTACAAGAGGCTAATGCCAGCGATCCAATGATAAATGTTGAGGTTATGATTACGGAATTCTTCATAGTTGAAGTTTAAATTGTTACTTTCTTATACGAGGGCAGGGGTGAAGGGTTATTCTTTTTGGTTTATATTTGCCATGCATAAGTTAGCAATAATAACCATAATCTGTATCTCAACCAACCACAATGAGTAAAGGACTACCTAAGAGAAGCGAGGATTATTCGCTTTGGTATAATGAATTAGTAAAAAAAGCCGATTTGGCAGAAAATTCAGCTGTGCGAGGCTGCATGGTAATAAAGCCTTATGGTTATTCTATATGGGAGAAAATGCAAGCTGAGCTAGATCGCATGTTCAAAGAAACAGGTCATGTTAATGCATATTTTCCTCTTTTTATCCCAAAATCCTACCTAAGTAAGGAAGCAAGCCACGTAGAGGGATTTGCAAAGGAGTGTGCAGTAGTCACTCATTACAGACTCAAAAACGCTGAAGATGGTAGTGGAGTGATCGTGGATCCTGAAGCAAAGTTGGATGAGGAGTTGATTGTTCGTCCTACTTCCGAGACAGTGATTTGGAGCACCTATAAAAATTGGGTTCAATCCTATCGTGACCTCCCTCTTTTAGTCAATCAATGGGCAAATGTGGTTCGCTGGGAAATGAGAACAAGACTATTCCTTCGTACCACAGAATTCCTCTGGCAGGAAGGTCATACAGCGCATGCAACTCAACAGGAAGCCGAGGCCGAGACATTGCAAATGATGCATGTCTATGCCCAGTTTGCTGAAGACTTTATGGCTTTGCCGGTAGTAAGAGGGAGAAAAACGGAAAGTGAGCGCTTTGCAGGTGCAGATGACACCTTATGTATAGAGGCTATGATGCAGGATGGTAAAGCTCTTCAAGCTGGCACATCACACTTTTTAGGACAGAATTTTGCCAAAGCATTCGATGTGAAATTCGCAACAAAAGAAGGTGGCCTTGAATATGTTTGGGGTACATCCTGGGGCGTTAGCACGCGTTTAATGGGAGCTTTGATTATGGCTCACTCGGATGATAATGGCTTAGTATTGCCACCAAAGTTGGCTCCAATACAAGTTGTCATTATCCCGATTTATAGAAAAGACGAAGAACTGGACGCCATTACCGAAAAAGCAAACGAGATTATTGCTGAACTTCGCAAAGCGGGAGTTTCGGTGAAATATGACAATCGAGATACGCATAAGCCAGGATGGAAATTTGCGGAGCATGAATTAAAAGGAGTTCCGCTTAGAATTGCCATCGGTCCGAGAGATTTAGAAAATGGAACCATCGAAATTGCCAGACGTGACAACTTGACTAAAGAACAATTTGAATTGGCTTCCCAGCCAATCGCTGAGAAAGTCACTTCCATGTTAGATGAAATCCAGACTAGTATTTATTCCAAGGCTTTCAATTTTAGAAATGAAATGACTACAGATGTGAATTCATGGGATGAGTTTAACCAAGTTTTGGAAGACAAAGGTGGGTTTTTGTCTGCTCATTGGGACGGCACTGCTGAGTCAGAAGAGAAAATCAAGGATCTCACCAAAGCTACCATTAGGTGTATTCCCTTAGATAGAAAGGAAGAAGCTGGAGTTTGTGTCTATTCAGGCAAACCTTCCGTTGGAAGAGTTCTTTTTGCAAAAGCCTACTAATCAAGAAGCCCGGAAAAATTCGGGCTTTTTTTAGGTGTAATTGACGGGGGGTAACGGGGAAACGTGTATTTTAGAGATCTATTCTTTTTCTCTTGAGTCAATGACAATCCTAGTCCTATCCAGTCTTTTAATTATTGGTCTTGTTCTTTTACTTGCTGAGGTGCTTTTTGTCCCTGGAACAACCGTCGTTGGAATCTTTGGACTTGCCGTCAGTTTGGCAGGAGTAGTCTATGCATTTCTTAGCTTTGAGGCAGAAATAGCATGGTGGATTACTTCAGTGGCAGTGATTCTTAATCTGGCAGCAATAGTCTATGGTTTTAATTCTGGAGTGTGGAACCGCTTTTCCCTCAAATCAGCCATACGCGGTGGAGCTTTTGACGGACGCACTGATGCTTTGCAAATAGGGATGCCGGGAAAAACAATTTCAGACCTGAAGCCCATTGGAAAAGCTAGCTTTGGCGATGTGATATATGAGGTGAAATCAGAGAATGGCTTCATTCCAGTAGAAACTGACATCACGATTATCAAAATTGAAAACAATAAAATTTTAGTAAAATAATATGGAGAATCTAGATCCGAGCAGTTCAATGTTCATCCTAGTGGCTGCGGTCGCAGGAATTGTACTACTTTTCATCTTCTTGTACTTTGTTCCGGTCAATCTCTGGATCACAGCCCAATTTTCAAATGTGAAAGTTGGGATAGGGGAGCTCATAGGTATGAGAATCAGAAAAGTACCGCCAAGTATCATCGTCAATTCATTGATCACCGCTACAAAGGCTGGGGTTGAATTGACTACCAATGACTTGGAAACTCACTACATGGCAGGTGGAAATATACCGAATGTAATCAGAGCGTTGATCTCTGCTGATAAGGCGAATATTAACCTGACCTTCAAGCAAGCAACTGCAATAGATTTGGCAGGAAGAGATGTGTTTGAGGCAGTTCAGATTTCCGTCAATCCAAAAGTGATCAACACACCGAATGTAGCCGCTGTAGCTGCGGATGGTATTCAATTGATTGCCAAAGCTAGAGTCACCGTACGAGCGAATATCGCACAGTTGGTAGGTGGTGCTGGCGAAGAAACTATTCTGGCTAGAGTAGGTGAAGGAATCGTTACCTCGATTGGTTCCGCGGCGACTCATAAGAGTGTGCTCGAAAATCCAGACAAGATTTCTAAGCTTGTCCTTCAAAGAGGATTAGACGCAGGAACTGCTTTCGAGATTCTATCAATTGATATTGCTGATATTGATGTGGGAACTAACATCGGAGCGAAACTACAAATTGATCAGGCTTCTGCTGATCTAAAAGTAGCTGAAGCAAGAGCGGAAGAGAGACGTGCGATGGCAGTAGCTCTAGAGCAAGAGATGAAAGCTAGGAATGTGGAAATGAGGGCGAAAGTAATTGAAGCTGAGGCAGAAATCCCAAAGGCTATAGCAGAAGCATTCAGAACCGGTAAACTTGGTGTGATGGATTACTACAGAATGGAAAATATCCAATCGGATACTTCGATGCGGGAATCGATTGCTAACTCAGATGAATCGAAGGATTCGTCGAAAGGCAAAAACGAGAAAAAATAGAAAAAGTGGCTGTCTCATATTGATTTTCATTATTGGAGACAGCCTTTTTTATTCAATAGAGGCCGATTTCCTGAAATCGGTCTCTATTTTTTTGACTACTGTTTAACTCTTTAGCAATAGG
>NZ_JAYEEY010000025.1:0-75889 GCF_035156415.1 Algoriphagus persicinus | reverse complement strand
CTATTGCTAAAGAGTTAAACAGTAGTCAAAAAAATAGAGACCGATTTCAGGAAATCGGCCTCTATTGAATAAAAAAGGCTGTCTCCAATAATGAAAATCAATATGAGACAGCCACTTTTTTATTTCAGCACGTTTACCTATTCATCAATTCCTCTATCTCCTCTGCTTCAATCGGGATATTTCGCATGAGATCAAAATAACCTTTCCCTTCCTGAATCAAGATGTTATTTTCCAATCTGACCCCAAGTCCCTCTTCTTGAATATAGATCCCTGGCTCCACAGTAAACACCATGCCGGGCTTGATCGGTCCATGCATAGTACCTACATCATGCACATCCAGTCCCAAATGATGGGAAGTTCCATGCATAAAATACTTTTTGTAAGCTGGCAAATCTGGATCTTGATTTTTGATGTCTGTCTGATCTAGTAGTCCCAAGCCTACCAATTCACTTTGCATAATCAATCCAACTTCTTTGTGGTAATCTTGAATATTGCTTCCAATTCTTAAAATTTGAGAAGCCTCTTTTTGAACGCGTAAAACTGCGTCATAGACGGCTCTTTGTCTCTGCGTAAACCTACCACTCACAGGAATGGTACGGGTCATATCTGCATTGTAATTACCGTACTCCGCCCCCACATCCATTAGCAGCATTTCACCTGCCAGGCATTCCTTATGATTTTCGATATAATGCAGTACACAGGCAGATGCACCGGAAGCAATAATCGGCTCATAGGCAAATCCTTTACTGCGATTTTTCACAAACTCATGCAGGTATTCCGCTTCGATTTCATATTCAGTGACCCCTGGCTTTACAAAAGACAGAATTCTTCTAAAACCTTTCTCAGTAATATCACAGGCGAGCTGGATTTGGTCGATTTCCTCTTTTTCCTTCACTCCCCTGAGCTTNTACAAAAGACAGAATTCTTCTAAAACCTTTCTCAGTAATATCACAGGCGAGCTGGATTTGGTCGATTTCCTCTTTTTCCTTCACTCCCCTGAGCTTATGCATGATTGGAGCCGCCCGGTGATAATAATGAAGCGGGAATATTTCTTTACACTTTTTAATAAATCTGGCATCCTGAGTTTCCACTACGACCCCGGCTCTCAGATGCTCATTGGTATTCAGATAGATATTACAGCACAGTGCCATCACCGTATTGAATACTTGCTCAAAATTGGCTAGCCACTGGACATTTTTAATCCCAGAAGTAGCTTCGGCCTCCTCCTTGGTGTACTTATGCCCTTCCCAGATCGCTATGTGTTCGTTGGTTTCCCTTAGAAAAAGCACTTCGCGCATCTGAGGATTTGGACAATCCGGAGCAACTACTAGAATAGTCTCTTCTTGGTCAATTCCTGTGAGATAGAATAAATCATTATTTTGGCGAAAACGCATTGTTCCATCTGCATTGGTAGGCATGATGTCATTTGAATGGAAAATAGCTACGCTACTTTCAGCTAGTTTGTAGCAAAATTTCTCTCTATTCTTGATATAAAGTGAACTGGAAAGAGGTTGATATTTCATATGTTTATCATTGTTTTTCAAAGGTCATAACCTGTCCCGTGACGAAGGAAACGGGATAGCCTATCCAGTCCGCCGCGGCGGATCGGGAGAATCTCGCAAGTCTTTTAATCATCCCAGTGTGTGACTCTTGCGTCATGCTCGATTTCATGTTTTTTTCTGATTCTGAGCTGGAAAGTTACTAATTCTACCGCGGAAATCTGGCTAGAAATTCAACTGGAACTAATTTCCTGCTTTACTTTGTATATTGCCGAAAGGGTAAATGACAGCATGGAATTAAACATTAAAGAACTTAGTAACGGCATTCGGATTGTCCATCAGGAAGTTACCCATACCAGACTCGTTCACTGCGGGTTTATATTAGACATAGGAAGCAGAGACGAGACTAAAGAACAAGAGGGGCTGGCTCATTTTTGGGAGCATATGGCCTTCAAAGGCACTCAAAAGCGAAAAACCTTCCACATCCTGAACCGTCTGGAATCACTTGGCGGCGAACTCAACGCCTACACGACCAAAGAAAAAGTATGCTTTTATGCATCCACTTTAAAGGTGCATTATACTAAAGCTTCTGAATTGCTTTTCGACATCACGTTCAATAGCACTTTTCCTGAAAAACAGATCGAAAAAGAACGCCAAGTCATTTTGGAGGAAATGTCCATGTACCGAGATTCTCCGGAGGATGCCATTCAGGATGAGCTAGATGAACTGGTTTTTGATAATCATGCCTTAGGAAGAAATATTCTGGGTACGGAACATACCGTAGGGAGCTTTACACAACAAGATTTCTTCGACTTCATCTCAACCCGATTAGACACATCCCGACTCGTTTTTTCTGTGGTAGGTAATATTTCATTTCAGAAAGCATTACGAGGAATAGAAGGTCTATTGTCCCAAATCCAAACCAAAAGGAGTCTATACGTCAGGAGTGATTTCAACACGTACGTCCCAAAGATAAAAACCCAAGAACGGGACGTGAGCCAATCTCTTTGTGCAATAGGCCGCCCGGCTTTTTCCCTATATGATCCAAAGCGCTTCAAGCTATTTCTGCTAAACAACGTCCTGGGTGGCCCTAGCATGAATAGCAGGCTGAATTTGATGCTTAGAGAAAAACACGGCTATGTCTATAGCATAGAGTCCAGTTATCAGCCTTTTTCGGATATAGGCTTCTTTGGTATTTACTTTGGGACAGAAGGCAAAACGCTGAAAAAAGCTCAATCTCTGGTGCTCAAAGAGATGAGCAAAATGACTAGTTTAAAACTAGGAACACTCCAGCTTCACATGGCAAAAGAGCAAGCGATAGGTCAGATGGCAATGGCAGAAGAAAATTACTCAGCCTTAATGCTCGTGTATGGTAAAAGCTTAATCGACCATGGAAAGGTAGACCCTTTAGAAAACATCTTTAATCAGATCAGAAATACAACAGCAGAAGAAATTCAGGAAATCGCGCAGGAAATATTCAATCCTGACATGCTTACTTTCCTTACTTATACCCCTCAATAATCATGGAATTTATAGATCCTGCACTTTTAATTTATTGCGAAGATCACAGCAGCGAAGAGGATTATTTGCTTAAGAAAATAACACGGGAAACTCAGGCAAAAGTCATGATGCCCCGAATGATCTCCGGTCATTTGCAGGGAAAAATGCTGGAGCTTTTCACTAAGATGCAAAGACCCAAAACTATTTTGGAAATCGGTACCTATACGGGATACTCAGGAATCTGCCTGGCTAGAGGGCTGGGAAAAGACGGGAAGTTGATCACCTTGGACATCAATGATGAGTTGGAAACGATGGTACGAGGTTTTTTTGAAGAAAGTGGACTGGCTGATCAAATCGAATATAAACTCGGAAATGCACTAGAAATCATCCCAACTCTACCGGGGCCTTTCGACATGGTCTTTATTGACGCTGATAAAAGCAACTATTCTAACTACTATGACCTGATTATTGACAAGATGAATCCAGGAGGAATCATTCTAGCCGATAATGTGCTTTGGTCGGGGAAAATCTTGGTAGAAAAAGGAAAGAAAATAGACAAGGATACTCAGGCAATTTTGGACTTCAATACCATGATCCAAAACGATCCAAGAGTAGAAAATGCACTTCTTCCCATCCGTGATGGAGTCATGATAGCAAGAAAAATCTAAGGGAAACGAAAAGGGGAACCATTTTTGCTAAAATGAGGCCGAAACTACGATGAAAGCCTATTCCGAATGAAAACCTACAGTATCCCCTATCTCATTTTCATCCTCTCACTTTTTCACAGCCAAAACGTCCTGGCTCAAATTCCACAAGTTCCGGCTGAGTTGGAATTTGCAGACCTTATCGTAAGAATCAATCCTCAGGCACGTCGTGAAATCCAGCTGGACGTGGATGCCCAGTATCGAAACCCTTCCTATTTCAAAATAAAACAAGACCGGGTCAATCTATACATGCCCATCATCGAGCGGGAACTGAGAAATTCAGGCGTACCTGAAGATCTTAAGTACTTGGTCATCCAAGAAAGTGGGCTGATCGGAGATGCCGTTTCCACCTCCAATGCAGTGGGTTTTTGGCAATTTAAGCAAGGGACAGCCGAAGAGGTATTTCTACGAGTAGATGGCCAAATCGATGAGCGGAAAAACATCGTCTCTTCCACGAAGGGGGCTGCGCTCTATCTCCAAAAACACAATAATACTTTTGACAATTGGATGTGCGCCCTGGTATCCTACCAGATGGGTTTGGGTGGAGCCAAAGCCTATTTTGGCACACAGTATAACGGTAAGAGAATAGTAGATGTGGATAGAAACACGCATTGGTATTTCAAGAAATTCTTAGCTCATAAGATTGCATTTGGCAGTCAAACTTACACTCTTACCAGCAACAGCCAGTATATGGTAGAAGAACGTGTGCAGGGGCCTACTACGCTAGCAGCGCTAGCCAAGAAATATGGTGTAACCGAAAAGCATTTGGAAGAATATAATCTATGGACCCGAAATGGCAAAATCCCAGGAGACAGAGTTTATACAGTAGTCTATGTAAGGGATGGATCTCTTCCTATTCAGCCAGCAATCATCGCAGAATCGAAACCGAAAACTCAAAATGCAGGCTCTACTTCTACCTCTACCTCTCCAGCTTACAGGCAGGCAAATTCTTTCCCTAAAATTGCTGGAAATACCACGAAAGCTTCGCAGCCTGATCAGATCACTGTAAATAATTTGGATGGTGTGCAAGCGGCTCAATCCACCACACAAAGCACATTTTCAGATAGAGTGGGAATTAGAGAAAATAAACTAAGAAGACTAAATGATTTGGACAAAGGAGAGCGGATAGCAGCTGGTGATTATTATTATACCGAGAAAAAGAAAGCAAGTGCTGAAGTAGCCACCCACATCGTAAGACCGGGGGAAACACTCTGGAGCATCTCTCAGAAATACGGAATAAAGCTTTCTGCATTGAAGTCTAAAAATAGAATTAGAAAAGACAGTGATCTGAAAGCCGGAATGGTACTCAACCTACAAGAACATAGGAAACGTGGGGAGGATATTCCTATTGTAAGAACCACAAACCCATCACCAACAAAACAAGTAGTGGCGACAAGCAGTCCTTCCCCGGCAAACAATCAGCCCGTAATAAGTAATTCCACTCCAGCCAAAACCACATCTTCAGCTTCAAAAACAATACATACCGTTGGTAATGGAGACACGCTATTTGCCTTAAGCAAAAGATACGGAGTGACTGTCAACCAATTGAAAGATTGGAACAACATCGGAACTCAAAATATCATATCCATTGGACAGAAATTGGTTATCTTTCGCCCCTGATCTGCAATCCCCCAAGCTTTTTAAATGTCAAAATACCTCCTGATTTTTGGATTATTTCTACTGTGCCACAGCCATAGAATGCAGGCTCAGGACAGGCAGTACATCCCAGATACTGTCCTGATTAATGGTGATACTTTGCTGATGCTGGGTGACTCTCTCTTGATAGATGAACCGGTAAAAGAGATCTTTTGGAAAACAGGCGGAAACTATAACCTTAATATCCAACAAGTCACTTTATCTAACTGGGCTGCAGGCGGATCTAGTACTTTTGCCCTCAATTCTGGCTTGACACTTTTTGCCAATTACAAGAAAGACAATAAAGTGTGGGACACACAGCTTACCTTAAGTATGGGTTTCAACCGCCAAGAGGACAGATCCTACCAGAATCGAAAGACAAACGATAATTTCAATTTTGTGAGTAATTATGGTAGAGAACTCTCAGAGTTTCTCTACTTATCTACTCAATTGAATGCTAGAACTCAGCTCCTGGCAGGCTACAAATATTCCAGACCATCCGGAAGTGACCTAGAAGTACGTACCAAAATATCCGACTTACTCTCCCCTGGGTATGTTCAGTCTTCGACTGGTCTTAATTACCGGAAAACCCACAAAGACAAAAGTAAGATTTCGGTCATTCTTTCTCCTTTCACAGGTCGTTTCACCATTGTCCTAAATGACTCCCTAAGTAGAGCAGGGGCATTTGGTGTAATTCCCGGGGAAAATGTAAGAGCTGAGGCTGGGGTTTCGCTCGCAGCCTCCGTGACAGATATCCAACTGATGCAAAACATCACCTGGAAGTCTGACATTAACCTATTCTCTAACTATGAAGTATTTGGAAATATGGTCGTCAATTTCAATTCTGTAATCAGAATGAAAGTAAACAAATTCATATCCACCCGCATTGAAACGGTCCTCATCTACGATGAGGAGGTGTATATCAAACAAGATGATGGCACCTCCAGACAAGCCGTGCAATTGCAAAACCTGGTCAATTTTGGGATATCACTGGATTTTTAAAAGTCTGTCTCCAAGCCAAATCTCCGCTGAAACTCACCTAAAGCGGCATGCTTTTCCTTCAAAAAGTTAAACTTATCAGTACTAGTATAGAGCTTATTTCGTTCAGATTCCAATTCTTCTTTGAGCTCCACTTCAATCTTAAAGTGATTAACATTGCCTATTTCTCGGATGATTCTAATTAATTCAGGCTTCATTTTCAGTGCTAACTCTTCTTGCACATTTCCCATTACTTCCAGGGTTAGCGAATCCTTATTCATCTTCATGGACTGCCCGAGAATTGCCAATTCCATGCTTTTCCCAAGCTTTTGAAAGTGTTCTTTTACTTTTGAAAATACCTCGTCTACTATTTCCTGAGTAAGATCTCTTCCTTCTACTATTTCTTCAATTACTTCCTTGCTTACATTGGCTTTAGCATACTTAATTTCGTCCTGAGCCTTTTGATCAGCTATTTGCTTCGTATGATTTAGATTTTTTGGAATAGAAATAGTCTTTTGCAAGAGACTAGTCTTAGCAGTACCGGAAGATGTAGGCAGAGAAATAGGCTCTTTATCAGGCTCAGGCGCTAACTCTGTCAGGCTTTTTTTTTTGTGTCCTCTGCAGCCATCATAGACAGTCGGAAAGCTTGTGGAAGCTTAGCCATTTTCATCAATGCCAATTCCACATGCAAGCGCTGATTCTTGGAAGTCTTGTAATTGATATCGCATTGATTTGCAATATTCAGGGCAGAAAGTAAAAATGAAGCAGAGGCGGATTCTGTCTGTGCCAAATAACGCTCCTTGGCAGATTCTGACACTTCTATGAGCTCTACTGTCGCTGGATCTTTGGCAACCAAAATATCTCTGAAATGCTCGCAAAGCCCAACTATAAAATTATGCCCATCAAATCCTTTCTTGAGAATCTCATCGAAAATCAATAATACCTGGGAAAGATTCTCAGACACCAAGGCATCCAAGACTTTGAAATAATAATCGTAATCAAGAATATGGAGATTGCCAATTGTCTCATGATAAGTTACTTTTTTCCCTGCGGAATAAGTAACTATCAAATCAAACATCGATAAGGCATCCCGGAGTGCACCATCAGCTTTGGTGGCGATCAATCGAAGTGCCTCCTCCTCATAATCCACCGCTTCTTTCTCCGCGATATCCTTTAGATGTACCGCTATGTCCTTGATCTGAATTCGATTGAAATCAAAAATCTGGCAACGGGAAAGAATAGTAGGAATGATTTTGTGTTTCTCCGTAGTAGCCAAAATAAAAATGGCATACTTAGGTGGTTCCTCCAAGGTCTTCAAAAATGCATTGAAGGCTTGGTTGGACAGCATATGAACCTCATCAATGATATAGACTTTGTATTGCCCCTTTTGCGGAGCATAGCGTACTTGATCTACCAAGTTTCTGATATCATCCACGGAGTTGTTAGAGGCAGCATCGAGCTCGTAGATATTGAAAGAACTGTTATTTTGGAAAGAAACACAGGATTCACATGTGCCGCAAGCCTCGAAGTCAGCTTGGGGTGACTCGCAGTTGATCGTCTTCGCTAGGATACGCGCACAGGTGGTCTTACCCACACCACGTGGCCCACAAAACAAAAAAGCCTGTGCTAAATGATTGTTTTTTATGGCATTCTGAAGCGTGGTGGTGATATGCTGCTGTCCAACTACGCTTTTGAAATCTGCCGGTCTGTATTTTCTTGCCGAAACGACGAAATTTTCCATCACCGCAAGATATAAAAAACTCTATACTCAGGAAGCCCGACGAAAGGCATTTTCAGACAATTTTAGCTAATTATTTGATTTACAAACTTATGAAAATTCAAATTTTTAAGCACTTCCTCCAGATCAGAAAACTATTCGCTAACGGAACGAAAATTGTATTACTTTTGTCATCCTTATTCAAATGGGGCTGACCGGTTTTGACAGTAAGTGTAAAGATCGGGCTCGCATGCAGGCTGGAGTATGTACGGCCTTAAAAGATTCATACGCACTATAAATGGCGAAGATTCTTACGCTATGGCTGCCTAATCTTACCTTAACAGGAAAGAAAGCTTAAAGGGTTGAGTTGCGAGAGTAATTCCCCAGCCACATCCCTCCGCCCCCCGTCCTTTCGGGGTGGGTTTCGGGGTGTCGACTTGATCGGACTGCGGCTTGTGATGCTATTAAGCAGGTCTAAGACAAATAGCTAAGTCGAAACTAGGTGTGTCACCCAGCATATTTCGATCGAAAACCCAACAGGTGACTAAGCATGTAGAAGGTACGTTGTTTCCTTATCTGGACGCGAGTTCGAATCTCGCCAGCTCCACCTGACGGCACAAATCCGATTTTGAAGGATTTGTGCCTTTATTTTTTGAAGACAATCCGCTATTTATCAGGTAGATAAGCTTAACAAATTTGTTAACTTCAGGGGTTCGAACTTTTTCGTCCTGAAAAGTTATTTTTTTTAAAAAAGTCGAACTCAGTATAATTTTCTTCTCCTCGACACTCGCATTTTCATATAACTCACCAAGCCTACCCATCACCATCAAACCCCTGTCTATCATTGCCTTAAAGTCTTTTTTAGGGGTTAGCTTCAATGCCGAAATCTGGTTTTCACTGCTGTCAATGTCGCTTTGGCACTCTCTTTTTATTGAATTGAAATCTTCTGCATCAATCTTATCCTCCACAAGAAGATTCCTCGCTTTTTTTAATTTGCTGTTGGACTTCTCAATCTTCGCCATCAAGCCATCACGATTCTGATTGTTTTGGTTAAGCTTAATATTTAGCAACTCGGTGATTTCGTCCTTAATAAAAGAAACCATCTCTGGTCTTAAGGTGAAATCATTTAATAATTGTGAAATACTATTGTTTGCAATTTCAGCGCGGATCCTGAATTTACATGGAGACTTACAATGATAATAATAATGGTACTTTCCTGTTTTACTCCTGCTTCCACTGCCTGAGATATTTTTATTACAGTTAGGACAAGAAAGAAATCCCCTAAGTGGAAGACGATCATTAAGCAAAGGTTTGGACTTCCTAATCTTTGAACTTTTTTTACCATCTAAAACATCCTGTACTTTTAAAAAAGTTGGTAGAGCTATAATTCCGTCATGTTGACCTTCTACATAATGTGCATCCTCATCTTTAAATGCAGCGACAAAAATTTTCCCTATGTAGTGTCTGCTTCTGAGCATTCTCCAGAAGTTAGGTTTGCTCATCCGAAACCCTTTCTCCTTCATGTGCCTAAAAACATATTCTACGGAAAAGTCACCTGTAGACACTAAATCAAATGCTTCTCGAATTAATGCAACTTCCTTTTCAACAACATCAATGAATTTAGTACCGTCTTCTCTTGCTTTATTTTTGTATCCATAGGGTGCTTTCTTTAGATATCTTCCTTCTTTAGTCGCTCTCCTAATCCCATAAAAAATATTTAGGGCTCTTCTATCATTCTCTACTTCAGGCGTGGCCAAATATATAGCCAACATTATTTTGGATTCAGGAATCGCCATATCCAAAGGTTGCTCTATGGCCTGGGGCTCAATATTACTCACCTTCAGCAGATTGATCATCGAATAAGCATCTCCAGCATTTCTACTGAATCTATCCCATTTAGTAAAAAGTACCAGGCCCTTTTTTCTACCTCTACTATTCTTAATTCGACTTAGGTATTTTTGCCATTCTGGACGATCAAATGTTTTTGCACTGTGATCTTCATAAATAACATGCCTCACATTATAGCAATTTTGTTCACAATGTCTTGTAAGAACTTCGAATTGAGACCTTTGGGAATAGCCTTTGTCCGCCTGTTCGTCTGTACTCACACGAATATATAAATCAACCTCCACTTTATTTAACTATTTGATTTACAGCTAATTTACAAAATTTATTAATTATTTCGTAGACTTTCTCCACGTCATTTTGTGTTAATTCTATGTCTCCGGATTCAAGACATTTTCTTAACTGATCTAACCTCTTAAATCTTGTGAATTCTTTTGTCTTCATAAGTATGAAGAAACTAGCAACATAAAGAATTATCTCACACTGAAATCAGAAGTTGTAACTCTTACAATCAGTTCAAATAATAAAAAGGAAGCCTAGAGCTCCCCTTCATCTGCAAAGGAATAGTATCCGTCTACAGTTACGATCAAATGGTCTAAAACCGGCAGATCCAAAGCCCTTCCTATTTCCACCAATCTTCTGGTCATTCTTTTATCTTGTTCAGATGGAAGTAGATTGCCACTCGGATGGTTATGTGAAATCACTATCGACTGGGCGGCCCCCTTTAGTGCCGTGGCAAAAACCAGTTTGGCATCTACCACTGTACCGGCAGTTCCACCTTTGGAAACCGTACAAATTCCAAGTACCCTATTGGCTCTGTTTAATAGCATCACCTGAAAATGTTCAGCCAGTTCCAGGGTATCTTTATCCCAAAAATTATACAGGACTTCATACACCTGTCTGGAGCAACCCACTTTTGGACGTTGGCTTGATTTTACTTTTGGATGGTATCCCAAGGTAATTTCTGCTACCTGGTGAAGATTGTTTACTTGATTTACAGCTTCCATAATGCATTCATTTAAGTTAGAAATTATTTAGGATGCCGTATTCAGGTGCTGCGGGAGTAAGGAAGCAGGAAACGGAATAAATAGCGCAGCGGCTTTATGCCGTAGTCTGCTGCTCGCCCCGACCGGAGCGCCTATCTTTGTACCGAAATAATAAGAACTAAAAACTCAACCCATTACAGGGAGTTGAATAGCCGTTTTTAGATTAAGTAACTAATAGCTTACCAGAAATAGCTTTTTCCAGCTACTGGAAAGGTAATTGATGGATTTCAGGCGATAAAAAAATCCGGCAGGTCAAGCGACCCACCAGATTCAAATCAATTATATCCTAGTATTTCTGCCCCATCAGCCGAAACAGTCTGACACAGGTCAAATGCTTTCTGCCCTTTGGTTTGGGCTGTCCCTCCGAAGAGGATGGACTTCATTTTCTCCTCTTCTGTTTTGTAGTTTTTGACATTCTGAAAGTATCCCGTCACTGCATTATAAGCACCGAAAAGCGTTCCCTCTGTGGTCGGCAGCAGTTGGGCATCACTCATCATGGCGTAGCAGAAAGCCTGTTCTGCCTGATTTTTGAAATTGGTACTCAATTCATCGTATGCACCGAGCTTTACTTTTTGCGCTGTTTCGGGATTGGGTGCCAGCGCCAGTTCAATCAGTTTTTTTACCTCCTTATCAGAAATCCTGATTTTAGACCAACGGTTGAATATTGTCTCTGCAATTTCTGTAGATCTGGAAACAATCCCCATGAGGTGGTGCGCCTGCTTCAGTCGTTCCTTGGCTCCTGCCGTATGCCTGATTCTCACCACGTTGGATAATTTACCCATGGCCGCATTCAGTGTATTCTGGCAGACCACGCGGACGGGGGTAAATGCTGCGGTTATGCTTCCTGTACCATCGTGTGAGGTGGAAAGAAAAATATATTGGTCTATCCGGTCATCATTGCCTACGGTGATCCCTTCTGCCAGTTTGGCGGTAATGAATATCCGCTCCCCGTTACCCAAGGCTCCTGCGGTTTCATAGTTTATCACTTTTCCGTCTGCTACAATGGCATCAAAAAAAGCAAAAGCATCTGTATTCTGAATGATTTTGTATTCTTTCCCCACGACTCCGAGCGGAATATTGAGATCAGTCCGTAGCGTTACAAAATGCGCAGGAACAGGAATTTCCCCAAGAGGCTCCAAGTCTCCAGAATCCGAAACCTGTAATCCCTCGGGTTTGGTGAAAATCGGAGATTTGATCACCTGATAATCCAGCCCCGCAAAACGGAGTGCCTCTGCACTGCTTGGATAGTCGGCCACCACCTGACCGAGGTTGTGCCAAGCTGCTTGTTTGACAGAAAAGAAGGCATGTTTTCCTGTGCGTTCGTTGAAATGAATGTTGTGTCCCATGATGTTTGTGTTTTAGGGTTGAACTTAGATTCAATTCCTCTTTGCCCTTAAATCTGCGAGATGCTGCAAAACATTTTTTTAAAAGAAAAAACGGCAAAAAAGAAAGCACGAAAGACAGGGGCGGTACATGGGACATAAAGGAAACGGAATAAAAAGCGCAGCGAAGCCAGCGGCTTTATGCCGTCCCTTTTGTCCCCCTTTTGTAAAAGTTAAACTATACCGCCCCTATATTCGCTGCGCTTTTCTGCCGTTGATTTTAAAAAATAACAGTGGAATAGCCCTCCCCACTTCACAAAGCTCACTATCAGTTTCAGGAACGAAAACAGTTTAAGTCAATGATTTCAATCCATACAAAAGGCAACTCAATTGATTGAGTTTTCCAAACATTTACCAACACAAAACCCGGCCATAAAGCCGGGCTTTGTTTTGATTCAAACTTGTTTAAAAGAAAGTTAGACCTTCGCTCCCCTTATTTTAGTTTGACCATTACTTTGCCTTTTGGTTTCAACAGTCTCCTGTTTTTGGCTTTTATTCAGGTCATCATTTTTCAGTCGCTTTCCAGTAGTATCATAGACATTCAATGTTTTGTATTTCGGATTGGCTTCCAGTAGGAATTTCCCATCCCTACCCTCCAACCCCACCTGATGTATGTTTCCTTTTTTCAAGCTATAATGTAGCAAATCCCGTTGATCCACTCCCTGCATGTCTGTCAAAAGCAATTTTTCCACCGCATCCTCCAGTTTAAACCCATAATTCTGGTGATATTGGGTTACCGGATGCTGTCCCTTCTCGTCCTTACTCCCCAAATCCAACTGAAGCCATGCATTGTATCGTTCTCCTTCTTTGTTGAACATACTCTTAAAAACTGCTCTTCCTTCCAATAGATTGAAGGCTTCTTTGGCTGAAACCCCCTGGTTGTGGTAAAATCGCTGGGACTGCTCTTTTCCTTCAGGTGTACTTAATTTGGCATCAAAGCCATTATAATAATACCTGCCCTCATCCGACTTTCTAAAATGTAAGCCGTACTCGAGTTTTTTATCCCCGAGTTCCTTGGTCATGTTCAGTTCAAAATCGCTTTTCTTGGCCTTGATCTGTTTTTCCAGTTCTTTGTTCAGTGTCTCTCCGAATCCTGAGTATTTCAGCCGCTCCTGCAGTTCCTGTATGTTTTCCTTTATCGTCATGATTGGGTTATTTTTGGTTTGAAATTATAATGGGATTAACCTGAAGCAGCTTCTTTCCTGAGAGCGCCACGACCGGATTGCGGTCTCCGTTGCTTTCAAAAATCTGAATGGAAAGTATCTTTGCATCAGAGATGGTAAAACGGGGAAATGCAAAGACAGCCAACCCTGCGGACTTACCGTCAACACCTTGAAATGGACTGAATGATATCGGTTCCATGGTTAGTTCTCTGATCGCAGTGCGTTTCGTCTGCTTTTTGTCCTGAACAGTGAATAGCCATTTTTTTGGCAGATAGTCCACCCAGCTTTCGTTCTCAACTGCCAGTTGAAGGAAGAGCACTCCGTCCTTCTCAACTATTTCTCCCAGTCCCAACCGGATCATACCCCTCTTTTTCCCCCAGAATAATCTATCGGGAGTCCGCTGAGACAAGTCATTGATCACAGCAGAAATATCAGCCGCATTCATAGCCGATCCTTCCAACAGGGCTTTAGCATATTCGACTTCCTGTTGCTTTCCGATATCAATGGGTCTGGCATCCGGATGTTCTGTGAAGCCCACCGTAAAAGGATAGAGCTTTCCTTCTGTCGTTATCACATACATACTCGTGGAAGCAAAATGTCTTACTCCAGCTTTCAGCTTCAGCACGTTGGGAGCAGCTTTATCCTTTTCAGACAGCACAGCCGGACTTCCAAAATCTGCACTGACCACTTCATAAGGAAAAACCAGCACGGTGGTTTTGTCCCATCCGATCTGAATCGGATACGTTTCCTTCTGTGCCTCATGAACTAGTTGGGCACAGCAAATCCGGGATAGCGCAAACGCTATCAATAGCATTGAAATTCTCATCATGTATGGTTTTTTAGTGGATAATCAATTACCGGAAAGATCCGTCAAGAGAATCGGGTGGCCTGCTTTGACGGTTACTTTAACCAATTTTGCTTTTTTGGACAGGATGCCTTTTACTGTTTCCATCCCGGCCATGGAAGCCTGCGCCTCCCAGGAGGATGACATGCCCATCATATTCATAGACTGGATCCCATCACCTGCTCCCTGCTTGACTGCATCGCGTGTGATGGCATTGGGAATCTTTATTCCGGGGAGTGCATCCAGATCCACCACGTTTAGATTGACCGGAATGATCAGATTACCGGAACGGATGCGTTGGACTTCTATATTCAGCCGTTCACCGTTAAGGGTACAGACTCCTGTTATAGAAGTCCCTGCTAAAAATTCCACCCCATCAATAAATACGGACTGGGTAAGTTCCATTTCGATGGAAGCACCCGTTACCACTTCCTGATCTTTGGTCACCTGCGCAGAAATAGCAGGCCGAATGGTAGCAAAGGATTGCTGCTTATCGGTATCCAGTGAATAGAACCCGTTTCGTTCTCTTTGCGGATAGGCAGGTTCATCAAAATACTCCGCTTGAGGATCATCCCGATCCAAACTGACAGAAAAAACAGCTTCCCCTTCCAGTTCATTTGTCTGTGACATGCGTTCATGAACCCGTTGTGGATGCTGCACATCAAGCAATTTATCCAGCATGGAATCAATCCTCTCCATTTCAGGGTCTTCCATTTCAGGCTCGATAACAGATGCCATTAGGACTTCCAGCCTTTGCAGCTCAGGATCGCCAGAAGCACCCCCCTGCCCTGGTTCTTCGGATTCAACTGAGACAATTTCTTGCCCGACAGGTTCCTGCTGTATATCCGGTTGGTTTAGTAGTTTTTCCAGGGTAAACAATTTTTCCTGCACCTCGTTTTCCGTTTCCTGAAGTGTACTTTCCTGTCCTGTGGGTGCAGTAAAACGATGTGAAGCATCCTCTTTCTCTGTTAAACTATCTGCAAATGGATCCATCCTCCTTTGCTCCCGAACCTGCGAAGCCCTTTTTTCCGCCTGTTCATATGATTCCAGTTTGTTCAACGCATGCGATTCAACTTGGGCTTCCGGTAGCGTCATGTTCAATCCTTTCTGCTGTTTGTCTATACTGGTTGGATCGCCCGTACCTCCTCCCATGGCCCAGAAGGCAAGGCAAAGGAATGGGAGGGTAAGGATGGGAAGTGCAAGCAAAAATTTGCGTTCTTTTTTCTGTTTTTCAGTTAGCTGTTGCATGTTATGGATTGGTTATTGGTTTGTGGAGCAGTGAGTCATAATAAATCATCGGAGGTTCCCATGCTGGGATACGCAGGGAAGTGGTATTTTCTGTGGGTATTCCCAGAATCAAACTACCCCCTAGCATCGCAATAGAAATCAGTATAAAAGCAAGTATCAATTGCTTTTTAGCATGCTCCGAGAGCCGATTGACCTTATTGGAAAGCAGAGAAGCATATTTTTCGAGAAAGGCACTTTCCTGAATTGCAGCGGAAACAGTAATCCCCAGTATTCTCATCGTTTCTGCACTGTTATCGTTTCGTTGGAAAGGGTTTCCCAGTTTTCAATCAGAAACCCGTGGGGATTCTGATCCGTCCGGTCAATGTGTCGCAGCCTTCCTTTGGTGATCAGACTTCTGATTACCACCGAAGTAGGCCGGATGATCTTTTGCTTTCCATAAAACCTGAAATTAAAAGGATAAGAATCCATCGAGATGTTCACACTGTCCGTCTCCACGGTCTGATTCATATTGGCTGATACGATTTCTGTGTAATAGCCCCTTTCCCGCAGGTTGTCATAGACTTTCTTGGCAGAACCATCCGCCAGATACAGGCTCTTGGACACTTGCTCCCGGATGAAGTTTTCGTCCGGACTCAGGGAGAAGAAATAATGATGGAACATGGTCACGTGATCCCTTGCCTCTACCGGTATGTTTTCTTTTTTCGTAGCTGAAAAAGCTTCCAGCGCTTTTCCTTCAGCCAGGATATAGATCCGCTCTTGTGCGGCCTGGGTTGCCTGTATTGCCTTCATTCCCAGGTATCCTGACAGGCACAGTGAACCCAGGGTAACTGCAAAGGATAGGTATTTGACATGATGGAAAGCGGTATCCAAATTTTTTAAATTTTGAAACATAGGAGCTTATTTGATGACTTGTTGAATAACCCGGGTTCCACCCAACGCCCCGGACTTGGCTGCACTTGTGGCAGAATTAAGCAAACTGTCCCTACCACCAGGCTGTACAATAAATCCCGCCACATTGGGCACCGTCATATAACCTATAATAGCGATGACCATGAAGACCAGATAGCCTACTGAAGCCGTAAAATCCCCATCCAGTACCATCATGTTGAGTTGGATTTTTGCGATGATGGCACCAAAGATATTGGCAACCGGAAGCCACATAGAAATATTGATGTAGCGGGCAAACCAAGCCGCCATTGTATGCTGAAATCCGTCAAAGACAGACAGACCAAAGACGAGCGGACCAAGAATGGAAAGCACTATCAGCTGAAAGGTGCGGATGGTGTTAACACAGAGAGCAGCAGCAAAAAACAACATCTGCAAGAATTCAGAAATCAGCTTGCTGACAATAGCTTTCAGATTGAACACGAAAACCTCGTTTGCTATCCGCTCAAACACGCCCATATCTTTAAGGTTTTCAGGGTATTTCTGCTCTCCGCTTTCGCTGATAGGATTGATATAGGGTTCAAGCTGCTCAGCTTCCATTTCATAGATGTGATTGGCAATAGCTAAGTTGGTTCCTTCCACCATTTGTGAGGTAGCTCTGATGATTGGGTTCATGGTTCCGTTCATTACCGCCAATACCTGCGGAAAAAGCATAATTGCTATACCTATTGCAAAAGGGCGAAGTAATGGATACATATCAATAGGTTCCGAGCGTGCGATATGACCCCACACCCGCATGCTGATATACCAGATGGCTGCAAATCCTGCCACCGCTCTTGCGAAGGTGATTAGCCCATTGGCCAGCGGAATCATTTCATCGTAGAGTTGATCCAATACCTCATGAAGTCCTTCGACACTTCCGGAAATAGTCTGTGCATGGGCAGATCCTGTGAGTAGGAATACTATTCCCACCAGCAAAATGGCTAGTTTTTTCATTTGTTTATTCCGTTTAATTCCAGGATGGACTTACGTTCATTCCTCATTCTATTTCGTTGATTACCAAGTGAATTAATCTCACTGTTTATTTCCCGTAGAGAGATCAACAGACCAGACATTTCTCCATGCAGGCGATCAATGGCTTCCAATCTTTCGAAGTCTGACATTCGCAGCTCCCCTGCCGTGAGAATCAGTACCAGCTCATCGAGGTTACGTAGGGAAACTTTAAACAGTCCTTCATACATTTCAACCAGAAATGAGAGCTCCGCTGCAGAAAAAGAATCCCCATCCTTAACCTTATTATAAGTGGATTTATATTCGCTTAGAATCCGCTGCTGGTAGTGGATGATTTCGGCTATCCGATAATATTTTCTGACTTCAGGACTCACCTTAAGGAGTTCATTCAAAAATGCCTCGTGGAGCTTGAAATTTCCTTCGGCTATACCCTTTACCCTAGAATACCCCTTCTCCAGAACGACATACCCGTTATACATATGATCCAGAATTTCCTTCATCTGCATCAGCTTCTCGTAATTCAGAATAAGCTGTGTAGCCTCATGAGTCTGGCTTTGCCCGGGACAGGGTTGCAGCAAAGCAAGCAGAATCATCCCGAGCCAAATAAGTTGTTTGATTTTACCTGACATCATAGAAACTGTTAAGCTGTTGTTGTTGGATTTCTTTCCTTTTCCTGTGCATTTCCAATGATCGGATTCGCTCATTGTAGGCCTTCAAGGCTTGAAAAAGCTGCTGAATCCCGACGTAAAATCCATCTATCGCAGCCAGTCGCTCTCCATCATCCATTTCATAGCTATCGGAAGTCAGTAATTCCCTGAGTTCACTCATGACAAAACCTGACTCCTCTTCAATTTCCCAATTGAATCTGTTGACAGCCAAAATTTCCCGGTCTTCCAGCATCGTTTGATCAATCATATAATAATCCATCCAATCCACCTCCCTGTTAATCTGCTGATATACTTTCAGTATTTCCAGCGCAATTGGATAATCCCGGACTACGGGATGGACAGCAGTCAAGGATCCGAAGTAATTTTTGTGAAGCGAGAATTCACCGTCTTGGATGTCTCCGACCAGACTCCATCCTACCCTAGCTACTTCATATCCTTTTTTTGCCACCTCCAAATAGGCAGAGAGTGCAACGATCTGATTGAGTTTGTAGCTGGTCTGCAGCTTTTTCTGCTTAGTCCACTCCGCCATGGTTTGTGCCTTCGAGCATAGCCCGAAACACATCATTACCAGTAGGAGAATTACCCTGCTTACTCTCCAGGAATAGTTACTGTCCATCCAAATCATAGTTCTGTTTTAGGTTGTTGAGCGGCAGTAATTCACGGGAATGGATCAGGCGCATATTCCGTGAATTCAGCGATCTTAAATCCACTAGATTTTTGCGGATTCTGTCCTCTGCCAGATGAAGGGATGCCAATCGATCTGCATCATTCATCTGGGTAGTATATGAAGTCATCACCCCTGACAAATGGCTGAGATTCTGCAGCGACTCCTCAAGGATTTGTTGATATACCCCACTGATCACCTTCTTTTCTTCCCATGCCAATACAGCAGAAGTGTTGATCACTCCCCAGGTATTTTGATATTCCCTGACCAGCTGTTTTTGCATAGCGGCAATATCCCGCACCCGCTGAAACTGTGTTATGATCCGCTTGACTTTCCATAGTTCCACAAAGAGCTCTTCGTATTGCTTTCGCTGGTTTTCAGTCCACTCCGAGATCTCTTCGAGTTTTAGCTTGCTCAGTTTATTCTCCAAAACTTTCTGGGCATTCTGAAGCCAGATGGTTTGGTTCTGCAAGCGCTGGATTTTTAGATCAATCGCCTGGATGACTTTTTTAACGGCTGCCTTGATTACCTCAATAATCACAGTGATGGGAATAGCGTTAGCCGGTTGGCTAGGCAGTACCGTAAAACCAACAGCCAGCGGAATACTCATGGCAAGAATTCTTTTTTTGAGTTTCATGATTGCTGGTTTTTGAGTTCTTCGGCCAGGATCTGTATGGCTTTTTTCCGGTTCCCGTATTTTAGGGTGTATTCTTCCACCTTCATTTTTTCCCGCTCCTCGGTCGTATAAGTGAGGTATTCTTCCCGGCTCACTTCCACACGGTATACCTTTTTGTAGATGCTGATGTACACTTCCTTGTAATTCCTGCCCGGCTCTTTGGCTTTATTCATCGATAGAATAATTGCCTTCTCCTGATCGGTGAGTCCCAACAACTCCTGTATGTCTTTAAACTTGTTTTGGTACTTGCTCTGATCCAGCAGGATCTTGACATCCGCGTTGTTGATGATCGCATTTTTGATGATCGGGCTGGAGATGATGTCTTCCACTTCCTGGGTCACCACGATGGCTTCGCCAAAGAATTTTCTGACCGTCTTAAAGAGGTACTTGATGTACTCTGCCATCCCTTCTTTTGCTATGGCTTTCCAGGCCTCTTCGATCAGGATGATCTTTCTTACACCTTTTAACTTGCGCATTTTGGAAATAAATATCTCCATGATCATCAGAGTCACTACCGGAAACAGAATGGGATGATCCTTGATGTTATCCAGTTCAAAGACAATAAAGCGCTGCTGCAGCAAATCAAGATTTTCCCGGGCATTCAGCAGGTAATCAAATTCCCCTCCACGGTAGTATGGACGGAGCACATACATAAAATTGTCCACATCGAAGTCATGCTCTCTTACTCCATCCCGCTTTAAAACATCCCTAAATTCATTGTTCAGAAAATCATAAAAGGTGTCAAAGCAGGGGAAGATCTCCGGGTTCTTTTCCAAGAGCCCAAAATACCCGGACAACGCATTTGAAATTGCCACATACTCTGAGCGCTTGAATACCTCATCCTCTTTTTTCCACAACGCGATGAGCAGGGTTTTCAGACTTTCCTTTTTTTCGGTTTCCGGCCGTTTTCTTCCTTCCACATGAAAGGGGTTAAAACGGATCGGATTGTCCTGTTCGTAGGTAAAATAATATCCCCCAACCAGCTCACAGAGTCCATGGTACGAATGACCCACATCGACTAATACCACATGTGTACCCTGTTCATAGTAAGACCGCATCAGGTGATTGGTCAGAAAAGATTTGCCAGAGCCGGAGGGTCCCAACACAAACTTGTTTCTGTTCGTGATCAGGCCCTGCTTCATCGGTTCATCTGAAATATCCACATGGACAGGATATCCGGTAATTCTGTCGCCTAAGCGGATTCCAATGGGACTGGTCGACGTTCTGTAATGTGTTTCTGTATTAAAAAAACAGGTCGCTTGCCCGACGAACGTATCGAAGGTTTCATTCACCGGAAAAGCAGCTTCATTTCCCGGAAGGCCTGCCCAGAAAATCTGCGGAGCACCAACGGTTTCCTGTTTGGGCACCACATTCATTTTGGCCAATGCACCGGCTGCCAGGTTTCTCAGCGTCCCTACATCTTCGGATCTATCTGTCCAGCACATCACATTAAAATGTGCCTTAACCGCCTTTCTTCCTGTGGAAATAGCCTCGTTTAGAAATTCGGCTGTAGCATCCCGTGCAATGGCATTCTCTCTGGAATAGTTGGCCAGAGACTCAAGCCGTTGCCTCTTGGATTCCAGCTCTTTCAACTTCTTTTGGTGATCTTCAACAAACAGGAACTGGTTATAGATATGATTACAGGGAAGCAGGGCACAGACAGGCGTGGAAAAACCGATTGGAAATTCCGTCTGATCGGTTCCGTAGGGTTCATAACTTCTATGGGGACTGACCGTGGAAGGCAGATTCTCCACCTCCCCCAGACTATAGAGCTGTACATACTTGCTTCCTATTTTCCACTCCGGTTTAAACTGAATATCCTGAAGCATACCCACCTCACCAAGATTCAGGTATTCCTCCAAAACACCTGACTTCAACGGGGTTCCCGACAGTTGCTCCGCATTCAGCCTCCTCAGTGAAATCCCGGCATCGCCAAGAATCTGAGCAAGTTGGCCGAGTACATTCTGGAACTCTTCCATTGCATTGCCTTCCAGGATTTCTATCGGAACGAGTGTTTTTCTCAGCAAATTGGAAACAGCCGAACTGCCCAGTTTACTGCTTTTGGGTCTTTTGGTGACAAATAGTCGGCAACGGTGATCCAGATGGGGACGCCCGGCAAAGAAGCGCTCACTTGAAATGGAATGAAAAGAATGATTTTCGCCTTCAAACTTTCCCCGATAACATCCGTCAACAAACCAATCCTGCTTGTGCAGCACCGTATTTCCGGGCAGTACACCAACTGCTTTATTCCAGGCCTGATGGACAGCTTCGAACCCCGCAGAACTAAGCGAAAATAGTTCAGGCAGGTCAATTTCAAAGGCTGCGGTCATATCCCCCACCCGGGAAAGGATCAGCTCATGCTCCACTTTGTATAGTGGAAATAGTTGCTCAAGTTCCATGATCAGCTTTTTATCAGGTTACAGAAGATTTTTCTGCTTCTGATTATCACACTGTCTGGCACCTGATTTTGGGCCATTTTCTTCATCAGGCCGTGCTCACCATAGGTAGCACTCAGGTGGAACACCAGCACAAAATCCGCAGTTGCCAGCACTACAGCCACTGTCAGGCACAGGTACATGGACATCCCTATGACATAGCCGATTGCGAATGCAATCAGTGTAAGACCCAATCCGGCCGCCAGATATCCGATATACTGCGCTTTCAGCCCCTTAAACTCCATGGGCTTGTTGATACCTCTATTGACACTGTACTTGATCATGTTATAGATTAACTAAGGTTCAGAATAGGATAGAGTGGATAATCGTTATGTTCTCAAGCCATACCCAACGGTTGATTCTGAAGGCAGCTATTGAGATTTCCGCAGCGGTATTTTCTGTGGATCTTGTCGATGTTGTTTTAGATTGTTTACAACAAACTCCGGCAGTCCTGATTTGTCCATTGGGGTAACCTTTGACTTGAGTCCTTTTCCATAGGGGTGCATTTTGAGAAAATACTCATCCCCCAAACCGTATTTTCTGGCCATGCCTACCGGATCCAGTCCCATTTCATCCGGGATCTCCACCAAGACAGCATTCTTCGGTAGGTTTACCATTTCCGAAGAAGCATGCAGAATGGATCGGCTTTCACGGTCATAGAAAAAAAGGTAATGCTGGCCGTCCGTTGCAGTCACCATTTCATCGAGTGAAAGCTTTTTGGTGGGAAACTCCACGTTTCGGAGTTCATTGAGCCGCAGATCAACTGTATATGAGTGTCCTGCAATGTCTATTTCCGGAAGTATCCCTATTTTTCGCTGTTTGAGCAGATCCATATCCTGAATATTTTCAGACGCCAAAGAAACTCTGAAGTACAGTGGCTACCACGACCAGAAACACGCAGGAACCAAACCATGCGGCAGCTACTTTTCCTGTATCCGGTTCCCCGTTATTCCATTTGTTGAAAACCTTGACTGCGCCAATGAGTCCAACAATGGCACCTATTGCATACATCAACCCAGTACCCGACTGAAAGTATCCCCGTACCTGCTGCGTGGCCTCGTTGATGCCCGCATTTCCGTCCTGGGCTTTCACCACTCCCGCAAGTAGCAAGAAGTATATAGCACTAATCCATTTAGTAATCCCTTTCATCGAATGTGAGTTTAGTTGGTTTGAATGATCAGTTTGGTAAGGTGTTGAACAGGACCAGTAGATCCTCTTCTTCAAGATCTACCTGTCCGGCCTTGACGGCAAGCAGCAGGTGGTTCAACAGTATTTTGCGTGCCGAATTAGAATCAGGCAATCCATAGCGACCTACTTTTTGCCGTAGGAGTTGAATCACTTCGGCTTTTTTCCCTGCATTGGCCATGAGTTCACTGTCTATTTCAGCCAGCAATGCCGATAAATTATCCAAGGAAGTGTTTCCTTCATTCGTATTCTTGCTTAGCATTCCCGCCAGTCCCACTCTTTTTCCTTTTAGCAGTAAACTGGAAACATCAGGTCGGAAGTAGCGGATAACTACAACCCCATAATAGCAGGTCAGAACAATTCCAAGCAGCTTAAGAAAGACTCCCCATGAAACATTTTCGAGCATAACTGTGTGATTTTGTGGTTACAAACCTGAGGCAGAATCTGCTGATAACCTCACACTGAACTCCGAAGGGGGAGTAAAAAAATCAGCTATCCCCTTTACTGTTTAAGTCGGTATTGTCCATCCAGTTCTCCAGTTTTTCCTTCAGCCGATCCAAGAAAGTGGTACGGCTGTTTTTGCGGATGCGGATCTCCTGAAAGGTTCTATAAAACTGGGAGAGATCTTGCTGGAAAGCCCGTTCCAGATGAGTGGCGATATCCCGGATGGAGGAGTTGCCGTTATTAATGGCTCCGGATGCTTTTAGGGCATAGGCAAGTTCGACCAATGCTGCTTTAGTAGCAGTCCATTTAACAGAATGGCTCTCCTTTTCTGTCCTGTTTTTCAGGTTGCTGATTTCCTTTTCCAGAAATCCATGCAGTTCATCGTAAGCCCGGAATTTTGCAAAGACCTTTCCTGCAGGAACCGAATGTAGATCGCCTAGTGGCAAAAGCTGTGTAATAAAAAAAGGAGTGCTTGGATCAGTTTGGGTAAACAGCTCACCATCATAATCTGATCTTCCCAGCAGGTAGTATTCATAGAGCAGTTGATACCGCTTCTGATAAAGACGGATTTGTAAAAACTGCTTTTCCAGATACCGGATTGTATCCCGTCTTCTTTGTGGGATAGTAGAAAGAATAAAATAAAGCTCCCCGAAATAAATGAGTTCGGCTTCAAAGCCAGGTCTGATTTTTTTAAAGAACTCCATCTCCATTTCCGGTGTATCAAACGTATCGGGTGGCTTCACTTGTGCACAATAGTTATTGACCAGAATAAACGATTTCTCCATCGTCGCCAGTCTGTTGGATGAGGATGCGGCAATAGACGCAATATCCTCCTTCATCTTTAAAAAAAGAGGACTGAAATTTTCACTATAGATCATGATTAGACAATTTTAGTGGAGACGGATCCCCTTTTAAATCATAAGCCCGCGGGCTTATGATTTAAAAGGCCTTGGTACCAGAGAGGTACTGAACAAACTTAGTTTCAAGAATACAAAAAAGTAAAAAATTCCTGCCCATAAAACCTGAAACAGGTGAATATCAGGATGAAACGGCATCACATCATGTTGAACCTAAAACGAACATCAACATATAACTATCTAATGCTGCGATATTTCAAACAGCAAGGTCCAAAAGAACGTCTAGACAATAATAAATGATGCATCCTAACCGGACATATCCCAAAATAATCAAAGAGTTTATTAACTTATAAACTAGTGTTTTCGCTTTTGGAAGCCTTAGCTAGTGTTTATTCGGTCTGCCACGGGCCACAACTTTGTTGATTTTGGCTAAAAAAAATCTACCCGTACAATACAACGACCAGGTACTGCGAATTCTGCTTTGCGTAATCGCCGGATTTCTTGTGGCCATGTATGGTATGGGGGCACGTTATCTGAATTCACTGAACGGAACATCTTTTTATGTCAAGCTGTTGGCGGCCTTCTTAATCGCAGGTTTCTTTATTGAGTTTGTCCATTCGGTGACTGTTCAGTTGGACAAGGTCTATGACTGGAAGGAAAAGCCATTTATCCGCCTAGCCTTGCAGTTTCTGTTAGGCATGTTACTTCCAGGCATCATTGATTACTTATTTCTTTCCATCTATCAATGGTATTTTGGACTGACCGTTGCCCCTGAAAACCCAAGCTCCAACAGTTCCTTCCCCATGATGGCTTTACCGGTTTTCCTATTCAATATCTACTACCTTTTCTACTACCATATCCTGAGAAAACAGGAAAAAACTACCCCATCAAAGTCCAACAAGGAAATTATTTTAGTTCAGCAAGGGACCAAGACAATACCGCTTCAACTACAGGAAATACGGTTCATTTATCATCAAGACAGAATAAACTACCTGGTCACCACCACCGAAACCACCTACTTTTTAAATGAAACACTTGACGAACTTGAGCGAAAGCTACCCTCTCAGGACTTTTTCAGAGTAAACAGAAAGATGATTATCCATTACCGCGCCTGCATCCATTTCAAGTCAAACGGTCATGGAAAACTGTTGCTCCAGCTGACTCCCATATTCAAAGAAGAAGTGGTAGTCAGCCAATCCAAAGCAGGAAAATTCAAAGAATGGATTAATAGGTGACTGATTGAAGTCAGGTTCTATTTTTCATGTTAAACTTACCGCAAATACATTCCCGTCAAACTTAGGAACAAACCAAATTATGAACTTTGGCTTTGAACTTCTCCATCAGTATATCGTTCACTTTCCCCTGACCAAAAAAGACATCCGCCTACCAGCAAAAAGAGACTATCAACGGAAATTTTACATTCCTCAGAAATTTGGCTGATCAACTGGCCTCTCTGTTTAATTTTTTTGCATAGGTAGATAAGTTCTCCCTCCACTATTCTTGCAGCAACATCCAACCCATAATCATGTGACAGTAGAATTACTTCATTATGTAAATCCCCAATCCCCGATTCCTTTGCTACTGACACAAGATCATTTGAAAGGTAGATGTACCTAGCAATATCAGATTCAAGTTCTCTTGTATCACAAGTATGATCTAACATGTTCCCTTTTAGGAGGTGAATAGCAATATAAACTCCAGAGCTGTGAGGTCTCAACTTTTGATATTCGTCCAAAGTTGGTTCCCTGCTTTCCATCCTGTTTTTTCTTTCCCACTGAAGTCCAGCTATGTAAGAACTCCAAATGCACTTGAATTCTTCTTTCTGATCTTCATCAGAAAAATATTCCAAGACCTGTGCATAACAGAAATCTATGGGCAAGCCAAGCTCTGACAAGATGAATTTGCCTTCCTCCAGCTTCTTGTTAGTCATTTCCTCCAAAAAATTTTCTGCGTCTTCACCATCCATTAAGTCCAATAAATCATCCAATGTGAAAAGACAAAAAAACAACTTGGCAATCCCATCCAGCTTGTTTATTTCCATCATTGGAAAAAGGTAGCATGCAAACCAATTCAGTTTTTGAACTGAGCATCGCTCTAAAATCACCCAATCTGCTTCACTATCACTGTTACTTAACCATGTCTCTGCCCAGCGTAATACCGCATCATCTATCATTTGCGAATCTGTATGAACAGCGACGGGAAAATCTGGAAGTTTCATCGTTTTATATTTTTAAGTTCATGTTTAAAACGCTCCACTGTTCGTCGGCTTACCCGGAAGAATGCTCCCAAATCATCATTTGTGATAGCTGGCTCCAGCCCGGAAAAAAGCATCATTAATTCTTCGTACCCTTTTTCAAGGCCTTTTTTACTTAATTCAAATACAATAGCATTCCGCTCATTTATGCGTAAGCTGATCTTGTGGGCCAATTCAACAAACCGGGGATACCTTTCCAAAATATCCCGTTCTGAATCGAGACTGAACTCATAAAAAATGACATCCGAAATGCATTTGAGTATGGTGTCACTGGGAATCCCGGTACGGAAAGAACGATCATCAAAAACAGTATCTGTGGGCTGGTAAATTACAGACAACGAATGTTGCACCTCATCAAATCTGTAAGATCCGATAAATCCTTCGCAGAGATACCTGCTGACAGTATCGGAATCTCCCTGTTCTTTCAATATTTTACCTCTCTTTACACTCTTTAGTTCCATTTCCGCAAACACTAGCCTGTAAGCATCCTCAGGAAGAGCCATAAGCCGGCCAATATCATCAATCAACAGTTTCTTGTACTTATCCTCCATGACCAAAATCAATTATATAAAACAATCTATCCGGATGAGGAAAAAAGCGGAGAACCTATATCTCAATCATTTTTGACCAAATCCTGACTATTAATCTAATTAGCAGAGTGTTTTGAACCAAGGAATTGAGTCATAGAATTAAATATTTAGCTGAAAAACCGACATATGTCGGAAATATGGCCAACATTTCTCATTTCCGACATCAGTCGGAGTTACATGTGGTAATCCTGATTTAATTTTAACTAGGATACAATTACATCCTGTATCTGAAGACTAAAACTAAAAGAAATGATAGGTTATGTCAAAAAACTGAGAAACAAACCGATAGAATTAACTGCTCTAATGATCCATTTGTGCAGTTTTTTACTGATGGTAATGTTGGTCTATACCGGTCTGGATAAACTGATCAGCTGGGATGAAAGCAGAAAAGCATTTCACAACCAGACCTTTCCTGCAGAGCTGGCTGAAGTATTGGCTTATGCAGTGCCGATTTCAGAATTGCTGATTGCCCTGCTCCTGCTCTTTTCAGTCACCAGATGGTGGGGATTTCTCTCAAGTATCCTCCTACTCACCGTCTTTACCACTTATGTTGGGCTGATCTGGGTGGAAGCTTTTCCAAGGGTTCCATGCAACTGTGCAGGACTGTTGCAATCACTGGGGTGGGCAGAGCACTTTATGTTGAACCTGTTGTTTATTTCACTGGGTATTTTTGGACTATATCAAAATCCAACAAAAAAGCCCAAGGCGGATGCCTCAGGTTTTTAACAGGTTGTTAAGCTTTAACTATATAGAAACATTTTGCTTCTATGATGCAAATCTAACCAATAAACCTGATTAAGCATTTCATGTTAAACCAAACTTGAAGTTAAAAAACGGGCAGGGACATTGGTCAGATCCCCACCCAAAAAATAGCAATTACAATAACCAAGCAGTTTTCCTGCTTATAAAATTTGCACCGTCTCTTCCTAAAGCAGGCAGTAGGAAGGCCAGCTTACACTGGGCGGTGCAGAGAGCGGAACCGGCTCCCAGACCGGGGCAACCCGGACGGTTCAACCTCTGAACTGGAGTTCTTGGGTGGATTCCTCAAGAAGGAAGAAATCCTAGGAAGGAACTCCTGATCAGAGGAACAGAACAAGCAATGTTTAACCGAGGGGTAAAACCTTCTCATTAACCACACGATTATGAAATCATTAACCAAAATGCTCCCTGCACTAGGATTAGTGTTCGGAGCAACACTGGCTATGGCTATGAATGTACCAACTATGGTCGCTGAAAAGACTGCCACAAAAGTTTGGACTCCCGATGCTTCTTTACCAAATGGTTATCGGGATATCACAGACCTAGAAATCAGCCAGGATTATTCCTGCAATGGCACCGGGCCGGAATGTGCAGTCGAATTCTCCAACGACAATCCGGCTACCGGCATCAAGAATGTGCTGGAAGCAGGGGTCTTTACAGAAATGTAAATTTCCATAACCGGTACTAATTCAAACACCCAGGGCAAACTTTGCCCTGGGTGTTTTCTTATCTTGGATTTTGACGTATTCCTGACCGTTGGATTTCTTCCTTTGGAATTGGAAATACGTACTTCGGAGAAGTCGGGGGAATCACCAGTTCCTCACCGGCTATTGTCCTTTTGATTTCTGTGGAATGGCCAGCTTCCTGATTCAGCCTTCTCAAATCCGACCAGCGGATTCCTCTTCCGATCAATTCTTTTTTACGCTCCAGCAAAATGGCTTCCAACAGCTCATCTCCTATCAGGGTAACCGGATCATAGAATTCAGGCTGTATTCTGTTTTTTATCAGATCATTCAGGTACTTCTGAGCCAAACTATCATCTCCGGATCTCACATATCCCTCTGCTACAATCAACTGAAGCTCACCTACTGTCAACCCGCCGAACATCGCTGCATTGCCGGTATGCTTGCCTGTATAGTTAAAAATACCAGGCTGATTTTCATTGAAGTAGGCTGGTAGACGGAGGTCGCCTTCCTGATAACTCTGTATCAATGCCGAGTCCACAGCGACCTGTCTGGAATAGAAATAGGAATAGGAAATCATCTGGGAATAAAATATCGTTTCCTCATTGAAACGATCAAATGGTCGGGAGGCATTCACATTTATTTCATTAAAATTCATTCCTCCTTCCGGATACAGCTCCAATGCCTCAGCCGCTGCTTCCACCGCCTCACTATAGGCAAATTGAGTCAGATATATCCTTGCCAACAACCCTAATGCCGCAGCCTTGCCAGGTCTGGATTTCGGCAACTGCAGATCCGGTAATAATGCTATGGACAAAGACAGATCCCCAAGCATCTGAGTATAGGAACTTTCCAGATCAGCTCTTCCAGGATTACCCGTGACGTCGGGATTTTCCTTTAAGACCAGACCCAGCGCATCCCCGTTTGCACCATTCGGGACAAATGCAGGGGTAAACTCCTGTAACAGCTGAAAATAGGCATACGCCCGGTGGAACAGTGCTTCACCTTTTAGCTTTTGTACTTCGGCATTATCATTATTTCCCAATTTTTGGATAGCATCAAGTGCTACATTGGCATAGAAAACCTGCTTGTAAGGAACTGACCAGTCCCCTACCGGCTGTCCCTGATAGGGATCATCCGCCCATCGGTAAACACTTTGCTCCAACAGACTGAATCCGTCAAAGGCACCATCCAGCATATAAAATTCATCCCCTGCAATAATAGGCAGACTGGCCTGTCTGCAGAATACCGTGGTGTTGTCCAGCAGGCTTCGAATATCCTCCACCGTGGTGGGTACTACCAGACTCTGATCCGGTTTCGGATCCAGAAAGCTTTCACAGGACATAAGCCCTGAAAGCATTAGAATGATTGTTCTGACTTTTATTTTTTTCATCATTTTATTGCATTTTAAAAAGGGGTCTGTGGCCAAAAGCCACAGACAGGTCAACGAAACTGGAGGTAACCAACCTCCCCTTATGAAGAAAGCTTAAAGACCTTTTCCCTTTTATGTGTTTAGAACGCCTCAGAAATCCAACTGAATTCCCACTGCCAGGCTTTTTAATGGTTTGCTGAATCCAAAATCAGGATCCCAATCCGTATCTGTAGCTTTCCAAATCATCCCCAGGTTGTTGGCATACACATACACTTCTGCATTTCTGAATCCAGATAGAAATCCCGCGCTGGACAGTTGCTTTAAATTGTAGCCCAAGCGAATGTCCTGTAATCGGATATGGTCTCCCTTTTCCACCAAAACAGCTGCACTTCTGTAAAAGGAATCACGGTAGAAATTGAAACCTGCTGGCTGTGATGGCACGTAAGTTTCCAATTCATCACCTGGTTGCTGCCATCGCTGGGCATAATCAGAATGACCTCCCCTTCCCTGAAGCAGCGTGTTATATTGGATGGAAGACCTCTTGAAGTAATAGCCCGTTCTGAAGGATATATTTGCCGAGAGTAAAAATCCCTTGTAGGTAACCGTATTTCGGAATGAACCGAACAGGGTTGGCCGGGCTGGTCCATGGTAGCTCACGGACTCCATACTTGCACCGTTGACAATCGCTGTGTAATCCTCACTAGGTTCCCCATCCACTATCCCAATGGGATTTCCAGTCTGTGGATTCAGACCCGCCCAGGGGTAGCTGTATATTCCGAACAGTGGTTTGCCCACATTCGGAAAGTAGGTGCCTCCCAATCCTGCCTCCCCATAATTCAACAGGTTGGATATAGCAGGCTCGATCTCAAAGTCCGTTACCTTTTCATTCAGCGCAGACAGCAGCCAGACCGTAGTCCAGTCAAACTTCCCGGCCAGGTTGTGGGTCAGCAGATTCAGATCAAATCCCCTGGTTAGGGTAGATGCGGTATTGCCTGAGAAAACTTCAATTCCCGTAGAAGGAGCATAGGGAGTCTGACCGATCAGATCCAGCCCCAGCTTTTGGTAGAATTCCAGCGAACCTGAAATCCTGCTATCCCTGGTTTCAAAGTCCAGTCCCAGATTGACAATCTTGATCCGCTCCCATCGAAGATCTGCATTGGGAGGGTTTCTGATCTGCAGGTACGGAAGCTGCGTCAGGGTATTCCGGGTTACTACCTGTGCAGTGGTGAAGGCAGTCAGGCTCCGATCCACATTTCCATTATACCCATACGAGAAGCGCAGCTTAATAAATGGCAGTGCTCCCCAGGTATAGAAATCCTCCCCACTGATCGTCCAACCTAATCCCGCAGACCAAAGCGGTACTGCCCGTTGGTTGGTCTCTACGCCAAACAGGTTGGAGGCATCCCTTCTGGCACTGAACGTAAGGTCATAGGTTCTACTGTAGCTCAGCGAGGCATTTGCATATAGTGAGTAGAATCGGTCAGCCCCTTTGCTGAGCTGATCTCTGTTGGGAATGACAGCCGTCTGAAATTCATTGGAAAACTGCGGAAACAACACCCGGTAATCCACGGGCTGCGAACTTGCCCGCTCAACGTTATAGCCATAAAACCGGTTACTGCTTCCTGCAAAGTCCAGGGCTTTCAGTTCTCCTCCTGCCAGCACATTCATTTCCAACCCATTATCCCAATCCTGGCTGAAATCCGTCTGAATTCTTGCAGAATGACTGTTGGACTGCCTGGAACTGTAATCCAAAATAGCCCCAAAAGGCACCTGCCTGATCAGATTATCAGTTTCATCGATTTGGGTAAACTGGTTGATCAGATCACGGGCATAGTAGCTGTTTTCGGCAAACAAAGTTTCAGCACGCTGGTTATTTTCCCAATACTGATACAAGGCGGAAACTTTCCATTGGTTGGTCAACCTGAAATCAACTCCCAGATTCAAACGCAGGTCATTGCTGACAGTTTCTGATAGGTTCCTACCGATTTCATCCAGCGAAACATAATCCCAATCCAGCAATCCCTGTTGTATAGACTCCTCTTTGAATGAATCCCTCAACTCTCTGCTTAAGGTCAACGGGTTGCCTTGTTCATCGGCCAATCGGGCATAAGGATACATATCCACCAAAGCCGAATAATACAAATCTTCCGGTCCGCTGTTCTGATCTACCGAAGATGATTTCACGCCGTACAAACCAGTCCTGAATACCAGCCTACCCTCCAAGAAACTGAAATCATTTTTCAGGTTCAGACTTAGCCGTTCTGTGGAATTCCCGATTACATTTCCCCTATTTTCATCCACTCCCAGTGCCATTCTGTAGCTATGAATTTTGGAACCTCCTGAAAGACCCAGGCTATATTGCTGGTTAAGTGAAGGTTGGTACAGGTATTTCTCCACATCCTTTCGCAGATCATAAGACCTAAGCTGCTGCAGCCTGGAATCCGCCTCCGCGTCTGAAATCAGCCCGTCACGCTGCTGGATCAGTGTTTCCACCACCGGGCTTAAGACCGGATGTGACGCACCGTTCTCGGAAGAAGTATAGAATCCTGCCTCAAACAGATTCATCTCCGTATCGATGTAATCCCCTACCGATAAGTTGGGAGCAAGGAAAGGATCGGCAGGCTGAATCCAGTTGGCATTGGCGCTCAGACTGACCTGGAGCGCTTGGTCATTCCTGCCGGACTTGGTGGTAATGACGATGACGCCATTTCCTGCCCTGGCACCCCAGATGGATGCTGCGGCAGCATCCCGGAGCACGGTGATCGATACCACATCATTGGGATTTATATCATCCAAGCTTCCGTCATATGGAAAATTGTCGATTACGATCAGTGGCTGGGAGAATCTCCCCAGGGTACTTCTACCTCGGATGGAAATAGGATCTCTTCCGGTATCCCCTGTACGGTTAAATATCAATCCCGAAGTCACATCCTCCAGTCTGTCCACCAGATTGGTGCTCACCCTTCTGTCTACCAGTCCCTCATCCAACTGGACAAATGAACCTGTGGATCTTGCTTTGGGAATTTCCTGATAGCCAGTAGCGAGCACTTCCACCTGATCCAGTCCTATTTCTAGGGCTTCCATTTTCAATACCAGCTCATTCTCCAATGGAATGGTACCGCTCCACTTGAGCGTAGCATAGCCCAGAAACTGTACCGTGAGTTCCTTGGCGCCTTGGGATACTTCCAGACGAAACAGTCCATCGGTATCCGCCACCGTAGTCTTGTCATCCGGAAGGATAGTTACCAAAGCACCTATCAGCGATTCCCCTGAGCTTGCATCCACTACTTTTCCTGAAAGCACTGTTCCTTGAGCAAGTCCGAGCTGAGTGATCAGCATCCCGCCGATCAACCAAATGATTAATTTTATTCTCATGGTGCCAACGGATTAAAATCCCCCACTTTTTCCAGGACCAGCACCGCAATAACTTCCTCCTGTTTAACCAGATCAAACCCATTCATGCGAAGCGCTTCACGCAGACTTTCGATATTGGAAAGCTTGGCATCTAGGAACAAATCTATCGGGTAATCTATCCCGGTGTGGTTGACGATCGGATAGGGATTGTTTTGCTGAAAACCGGAATTCAGGTGATATACAAAACCCTGAAGAGGGTAATTGCGCATACGGACACCATTTCCGTTAGCCTGATAGGCTTGCTTACCTGCCAATGCTTTCGGGAAGTGTTGTCCCTCCAACTGGACCAAAGCATACACTGTCTTACTTTTCCTTTCCACACTGGCCTTTACCTGAGGAAAGAAACGTTTCAAATCCTCCTGCATCAATTCGTAAGGATTTAAATTTGGAGGTGAGATCAGTTCGTATCCGAAGACATGGGTTCCTTCTTCCATCCAGTCCAACGCATCCTGACCTACTTTCTCTGCAAAGAGCTCTTCGGGTTCAAACCCGGGTGTTTCAATCCTGTTTCTCCCGTAATAGTCCACCAGATCCCGCTGGGAATAGGCTAACTGGAAATGCGAAAGGATGCTCATATTCACAATTCGTATATGGGACAGCCCTGCATAATCCTGAATAATTGAGCCTCCTAGCCCCGGAATATAACCGGTCATTGCCGACTGGAACCAAATGTTTTTGTTCTCCACCTGGGGACTTCCTGAAATCAGTCTGGCATTCCTGTCCAGATTAATTCGCTTATCTTTTTTCTCCCTGAAGACCCCCTCATCCCCGGACAGCATTTTATCGAGATTCTGAATGGTAATATCAGATTGACTGGTGATGGCAGCTACCCTTCCCTCCGGATCGAGAATCACAAAATGGGGAAGCAGCGTATGCGGAAAATACTCCCGCATTTTCTGCGCATTTACAACGATAGGGATATCCAGATTCTGCAGTACAGAATAGGCGGACAACACTTCCTGCACCCTGCCTTCAGGAAATATCGTCATGGGAAGAATGGCAAGGCGATCACCATAGTGATCATGCAGCTCTTCCATGTCTGCGAGCGAACCCGTACTCAGACTACAGGTAGGAGCCCAAAACTCCAGAATGACGTATTTACCCTTATAATCATCCAGACGGAGCTTATCAGAGTCATACTGTAATACCTCGGAAAACTCGATCCCCGAGGGAATGTGATCTCCGATCTTCAGGGTATCAGAGGAAGTGGAGATAGCTCCCCACTCCTCCTCTAACCCAGGTGACGCAACTTTACTATTTGCTTTTAATTCACTTCCGTATAGGCATAGCAATGCCAGGAAGCATGTGAATAGATATTTTTTCATATGATTATAATTTGATTTTCAAAGGCCATATGGAATCTCGCATGGCGGATAATCATCCCGGTGTGTGACTTTTGAGTCATGCTCGATTTCATGTGCTTTTAATTTTAAGCTGGAAGACCGGAGACGGGAGACGGAAGTGCAGTGAAGAGGGACCGAAGACAGGAGACGGAAGACCGAAGTGAGTCAGTGCTCCTTCTGGAATTCCGAGTCATTTCGAACGGAGCCTGCGGAGAGAGAAATCTCTAGCTTCTTGACTCTTGACTCTAGCTTCTTGACTCTTGCTTCTTGGCTCTAAACCAGACATAGTCTTTCCACCTTGCTCCAACCGAGCAACCAGCAATAATGAATACTAAGAAATGTGTCAGCTCTACCAGCTACTGTGAGCTTGCTGACGTGAGTGTGTGGTAACCGATTTGCTCAGGGATGTGCACCTCCCCTTAATCGGCCAGAACCTGAAATATGCATTAGCTAATCTACTGCGGGCTAAAGTTGCTTTATAATCAGTCGCTTTGCTGCTGTTTTCGAATTCACCATAGCGGTGCTATGCCTCATTCTCAAAACAGCCTGATTCTTTTGCAACTTGACCCCTCGCTACGAAACCTAATGCAGAATCCAGATTAAAAAACGAACCCTTTATATAGGATTCTTAGGCTTCAGGGGATACAGGCGATCTGAAGCGATAATGCCCTGTACCTCTGGTAATGAATAATAGGTACCGATAGGAATAGCCCCGATAGCTAACGGGGGAGAACAAACTGACTCGCTTACCAACTGAGCATACCCTCCCACCCTGTGGATCCTACAGGATACTGTCTGCAACAGAAAAGGAAGTAAATCAATCATGCTCGTTTTCATTAGAAATGAAAAATGGTAGAACGAGTCTTTCAAGATTGAGGGGAAACTATGACGGGGCTCCTATCAACCGCATCGCAGGGTTCCGACACCTCATGAAACGGAATATCGATAGGTGCCCACAGTCATAGCTATGCAAATATAGCATAACAAGACTATGAGCAGTTACCTACCGTCTCGTTCATGATAACAAAGGTCGGAATTTGCGATCGAGACTCTTTAGTAATTGCTCTTTTAGTACTCCAAGAAATTGATTCTTAGAACTCTGATGATCTAAATTTCCATAAATAAAATTTATCAAACAAGTAAAAGTTTACTTTTTACAGTAAACTTTTTTATCCCTTCGGGGATGGGAAATAGTAACGAATTAACTCATCAACAGAAAAAAGAAAGATTATTAGAATTAATCGATCTTACTGGATTTACTTTCTTAGGATTTGAAGTGTTTCTCAAATACAAGAGCGAAGGAAAATATATGAGTGCAATAAAAAGTGGTAATAAAATAGTTTCAAAATTTCTACCTAAAAAAATTGAAGATGCTTTTGGCTTTGAAGAAGGAACATTTTTCGATTTAACTAAAGAATTTGATCAAGAAAAGATAAAAGGGCCTATTAAGAAATTCTTAAAGGATCATTCCAAGGCAGATATCTCAAAATACTTAGCCACTGAAAAAGAACATATAATGGTCATAAAGAGACTAATAAAGGAAGATTTCTTTAATACCAAAAGAACTTCTCAGGAAATTCTTCAAAAATTTGAGGAATTAGGATACTTCTATACCAGCAATGACCTGTCTTATAAGTTAGTAAACTTAGCTAAAGTAAACTTGCTTCATGTAGAAAAGGTTATCAATACCCTCAAAAGTGGAGAGGAGGGCGATAGGCCGATAAATCATTATTGGGTGGTGGAGAAGGGTGTGAAATAGATCACACCTATTGTCTTTGTACTGATAACCATTCTACGTTAAATTTGTGAAACAGGTTAAAGATGGACATCAATACGAAAAATTAGTTATTTAGTTTATTTCCGTTAGGGTGCCCAAAGGGAGGGGAAGGACAGAGTTTAGCTAATACTCCCCCCTGACTCTCTGCCATTTCTAAAAACCGTTTCAATAATTTCTTCCAACATCTCTTCACCTTCTTTGGTTTTACTAAGTTTATCTCTAGTTGTACTCATAAAGTCTTCCAAAGCTTCCACCGCCCCTAGAGATTTCCCTTTTTCAAAAACATGCGAAGCCTCAATATCAATTAATTTGCTATTTAAATCCAGTGTAAGTAAGAAGAAGGCGTATTTATATAATCTTTCAACATCAACATCTTGTGCATACCATCTTAGTTTTGGGAACCATGATATCAACTCTTTTTTTCTATCCTTAGAACTTTTTATGATACTAAAGTAATTTTGAAATGAATCAATATCATCAAGGTGTGCGAACTTATTCCTAATCGACATAAAATTTAGGAATTTGGTCTTTAGATTTTTTCAACTCCTTTCAGATCATTAATCAGTCTGATTTTATTATCGAAGCTTAAACTCCCGCTTCCATAGCCAAGTGATTCAGATTCTTTCCAATCGATTCCTAAAATTCTTCCAAGTGTTTCAGAAGCTCTCCTCTCTATAAATACTGAACATTCTACAATGCAGACACGAGCCTCCTTATTAATAGACTCAAGTAGGTTTTCTAATTTTTCAACGTTATTACTAATCACTAATTTCGCTCATTAATTCAAAATAAATTAAATTCAGATGGTATATCTCCCTTTAAAAAACAGTCAAAACGTAATTGTACTATAGGATATTGTAATGTTTTATAAAGGGAATAAAATTATTGCTTTATGATTATGATAAAGAGGTATAAAAACTATCAAGCGCATCAAAAACAAATTCCTCATCCTCATCAAAGATACTTTCTAGAGTTTTTGAATGTAATGGTTCGTCTGTAATTCCATGAAGACATGCAATTTCTCTTACAAAGAAGTTTTCGCTATTCATAAGCTCTAAATCAACTCCCATACTTGCAAGTTTCTGAAGTTCAGAATCTGGTGCTTTAAAAGATTTAATAATAACTCCATTAAACAAGAAAATTGAGATGCCATGTCTATGGACATCGGAGTTGCTCTTGTTTTCAAAATACGCTTCCCTATTGGTTGCTTTGAATATCTGTGCTGTTGCCTGAGCGACATCTGCTCCCAAATCAAGTACGTCATCAATATTGCCTGATAAGATTGATTCAATAAGAGTGTGATAAAACTTAAACTCCTCAAAACCATTGATCAAACCAGCAATTTTTTTAATTTCTTCATCAGAGGAAAGGTACAAAATTCTTCCTATTCGATATCGAATCTTAGGGATTATGCTTTTTCTATGAAATCCCTTTGCTTCCTTAAACTCCCGTATTAACTGATTTACCTCTCGTATATATTTATTTCTCAGAAAATCTGCATCATCAATAATACTCTCATTGGAAATTGACAAGCTCTTTATCCAGCCTTGAAAAAGCTTCGGATACAATTTAATTTTTTCGAAACTACTTCTTTCTTTGCTTAAAATCCTATAATGAAACAACGGCAATCCAATATTATTTAGCCTTAATTGTTTTTCCAAAACTAATAATGCTTCCGGCTTGCTGATTAAATGAAATTTCACAGCTCCAATTAGCTTTTTCCATGATCTGCCGTGCTCAGTTTCTCTGAAGTCATTTTTGTATTGGAGCCAATCACTTGCTCTACCTTTTATATTTTTTGAAGATCCTTCTGAATGAAGATGAAGTCCAATTTCTTCAAGCTTAGACTTTACTATGATTATAGATTCATTAACATCTTTCTCATTTCCAACAAAAGTCATATCGTCCACATAGCGAAAATAGGATGCCGGTAAATAATTCTGAAACTCTTGATCCAAATCATGCAATATAATATTCGCCAAAAAATGGCTGAACATTGGCCCAACAAGAACACTTTTAGATTCTTTGCCATCAACCAAAGTTCGATAACTTATAATAATCCTCTCACCCAAATCAATGAATTTTTGTTCCATTTGAGTTTTATCACATTTGGCAAGCCAAACATTGATTGCCAAGTCAATGGAGATTGAGGGATAAAAGTTTTGAATATCTGTATGTTCAACTACCCCTTTAGGATATTTCTCGCATGCTAGAGCAATTGAAGACTGCCTTCTCTTCAATCCTAACATATAATTCTTAAATACCCCACTTTTACATTTATTATCAGAAAGATCATAACTAAAAACACTTTTGGGATTAGCGAATACTTCAGGATAATTGGCGCATTCATTCAGCAAAGCAGTCTCCGCTAAGGAATCATTTGGAGAAGGAAGAAAAATTTTTCTGTGCTTAATTTTCCCATCTGTTGTAATCTCCTTGAAATGATCAACAGGATAATATTTTATTTCACGGGTTAATGAAAGATTTAATGAAACCTTCTCTATCCAGTTATCTGATCTTGCTGCTGAATTCCCCAGATAATACCTTAAACCAAGATAAGAAAGTACGTCTCTTCTTCTATATTGGTTTACTGCTCTAAGGGCTAATTTACCATGCCTCATTTTAGTCATTAATATTAAGTTTTAAGGCATTTACGGCAAGTCTCACAACTGCGCTATTTGGAGCTTCCAACGGTAATTCAAATGATGAACTAGTCTTTAGATGTGTTACACCCTTCTCCAAATCTTTTTTCTTAATGAATTTTTTCAATGCTGTTTCGATTTTTCCATTTAGCCAACTGAATAAACCTCCCTGTTGAATAGCATCATTTTTTTGGGGCTCTATCCATATACCAAAACTATTTTCCTCAGAGGAATATCGTAGAAGTTCGAGAATTTGCTTCTCAGCTTCTTTCCTTTTGAGTTTCAAAAAGCCACTAAAATTGGCAACAATTAATAACCTCTTAGGATTTTGGTCAAATGCTTTAATCATTTGTTTGATCAGGTTAGTATTGCTAACCTCATTTGTCACATCCCATTCGTAAAACTGTGCTTTTACATTGATTGCCTGTAATGCTAAGGAAGGCTTTAACCTAGTTAATATGGTCTGAGCCAATTCTCTTGCAGGTTCAGAAATTTCAGCTCCGATTAGAGTAACGTCAAGGGGTTCTCTAGGGATAATTCCACATTTACGAAGTTCAGCTAGTGCTGACAAAAAAGAGAAAGTTGCTGCACCACAACCACTGGGCGCGTCAGTTATTAGAAGTTTCCCTCCAGCAAGCTGGGTCATGAAGGAATTTGAACATTTACCCACTTGGTCTTTTGGGTCGAGAACTGCCAACTGTACCCTTGCAACTGAACCATCATATGCCTGAGCAAAGTGTTCTTCGGTTTTCTCTTTGGTTAATCCCCCTACTGGTCCATCTTCGCTATTTCTCTGACCAGATAGTTCCCGAAGGCCAAGGTCATCTATTGCCTCACAATATAATTCGGATAATGCTGGTGAAATAAACAATAAATCATTTGCAGATTGCCATAAAGATAATGGTAGCAAATCAGGTTTAAGCAGACGTTCGGACATGTCCTAAATTAGTAATATTAGCCGATACTTGAGCAATCGAATTTGAAACTGCTATGAACGTTTTCACTAAATGCAATTGAAGGTGTTTTGCAAAAATGGTAATCGGGTCAGGCAGGGGGAATTGGATCCTCCCCCTCCCTCATAACTGTGCGCGAGACTCTCACCTCACCCTGCCAGTCCCGATACTCTATCAGGAGCTCTTCATGTTTGTAATTGCTTTGTACTAAGAGTACTTAAAGCTGAACCAATTTCCAATGCTCAAATAAGCTCGATGAGATGAATCACTACAGACACCTCATCTGTTTCTTGCAACAGATCTTTCATCTTTTGTGCACTCAACAAAAAACTAGTTATAAGTTATAGAGCATATTTTTCAATATTAATTACATTACCCTCTCCAAACCACTCTTTAGCTTTCGTTATTACTTGGGCTTCGGGATTGTGGAAGAAAACTGCTAAATTTTCTTTTGCCCTTGTACAACAAACGTAAAATATTTTTTGGGTTCTATCCAATACACTAGCCGAACCTGCTTCTAAAAAAAGATTACCAAAGTTATAATTGTTCCATCCGCCATTATCAAGTATGACTAAGACATTATCAAATTCTGCACCTTTGGTTTTGTGCTGCGTTGAAAATGGTGTTTGTCCTTCAAGGTATTCATAAAGTTTTTGAAATTCACTAAACTTAACATCCTTCACTCGATTATACAAATACTCTTTAATCTCTTTAAAAGCAATCAATTTATCATCAATCAAACAAATCCCCCTTTCATTTGCATCATTAATGACTTGTTCAATTGTACTATCTCCAACGTTCAAAAGAATTTCAATGTTTTCCTTTAAGGCTTTTTTACTTGCAATACTTGTTATCCGAAATCGATAATCGGTTACTCTTAAAAATTCATTGTATTTTTTGTTCTGATAGAGAGAAATATTGTTCTGAATTTTGAATAGATGTTTAATAAGGTTATCTCTTTTTGAGCCTTTCCTATTTTCATCATCTTCATCTTGTTTTTTATCATCAATTAGGGCATCTTTATTTAAATAGATTTTTCTTATTTCAGAAAATGGTTTATCCTTTAGCTGATTGTACAATTCTACTTTTATAGGGTCCGCTAATAAAATATCTTTCTTCAGTACTCTTTGTCTATTTTTTAATCCAAACTTATCTACAACAGTATCGAAAGTATCATCTTCATTAATTTTAATTTCTGGTCTATTATTTTTCTTGTTATCCTTTATTTTATTAAGGATATCCGTTTTCAAACCAATTACAGGGTCATCATCATAAATATCCATCAAGGTTCTAAAACCTGCTTTGCCTGCTATTAAATTGTGAGTAAGATTAAGTTCTTTTGTTTCCTTTGAATTTTTAAAATCCCAAGCATAATTTGCTGCTAAAAATTCTTCAACTTTGTGGATATCTCCATCAGTGGAATGCAGAAACAAAACAGTTCCTTGCTTTATTAAACCATTAACCATATTAGGAGCTTTCGGGTCGGCAGAAGGTTCTTGAATTATACCATCAGTACGAAGTTTGTTTGCTAAATCAATAATAAGTTTGGGATTTCTTCTATTTTGCTTCTTTGGAATTTCGTTTACTTTTTCTGCATCATCTCCCTTGTAATCGTCCAAGTTACCAATACCATCTTCATAAATTGCTTGCATAGCATCTCCAAAAAAACCTATGATATTCATTCTTCCACTTTTCTTAAAATGTGTAAGGAATGTTTCTACAACGGCTTTGCTTGTATCCTGGTACTCATCTATGAAAATGAACTTATATTTATCTTTTACAATGCTGCTAAGCTTGGGATATTTTTCAAAAAGATAGCTGGCTACTATAAGCAATTCATCGTGAGATATAATTCCTTCACGTATTCTGACAAACTCTTTGTATTGTACACCATCAGTTAAAACCGCAAAATAACTATCCGGAACGGGATTGACTTCTTCAATAGAAATTTTAGTTACTTCTTCATTATTTACCAAGGAAATAAGAGCTTCTTTAAGCTCTTTTTGAAAGTTTTTGACACTATCCCATAAGAAATCGTGTATAGTAGATACATTAAGATTTTTGTGGTTTACTCTTTCTTCAATTTCTTTTACTGCGGCATTAGTATAGGTCATACAAGCAACCTTAGCCGTTGGATTTTCAGCTATTGCCTGCCTAATTACGTTTACCAAGGAGTAAGTCTTTCCACTGCCTGCACCTCCACTTAATAAAAAGTTTCTACCATTATCAATAGATTGAAAAATTTCCTGTACTTCTGGTTCTAAATTTAATCTTCCTTCAACCATAACAAACCATTTTTAATGTAAGTAGGAATATTCCAATTACTAAATTTTTCATCACTGTGGTATAAGATATCCAAGGCAAAATGTGTCTTCTTCTTAACACAATTCGCAGCTAAAACATAAGGGATTTTCGCATCATCATCAAAATCAGTAGCATTTTTTATCCCTTGGAAAGTATCTTTATTTCCTTTTACGAATGCTCTATTTAGGTGTATAAAGGCATCTTCAAAACTTCTTGCGTGATAGGTGCTTTCTTCCTGTTGGTAACATATACAAACTGTGGAACTCCCGACAGTAATTGTTCTATTAGCAAGAGATAAGGATTTTAAGTCGTCCCAAGTTACAGCATTCAAGAAATGATTAATTGCTGAGTTACTTGTTTTTGTGCCCTCACTTACAGGGCATGCTCCCCATTCTTCTTTCCCTTTTGCATTTTGACCTGTTACCTTTATAGAATCTATGTCTGTTAATATCACTGATTTAATACCCAAGAAGTCAATAAACTTCTCAAAGATTTGAGAATAAGCCCCAACTTCGATAATTGATATATTTTGCGATAAAAGCGGTAAGAAGGTATCTTCATTTCCTTCAGCTTCTAAACGAGAAGCCTCTTCCAAATCAATTTTTCGCATAAAAGTTGGTATCAAAATTCTTTCAGTATCTCCCTCAATAAGAACAGCTTTATCAGCAAAAAATATTTCAGCTCTACTAATCGTTAGATATTGTTTCAAGAATTGATACTGTTTTGGGTCAGCATCATATTGAGTTCTTAAATCTTTCAGGTTTTTCGCAGTTACATTATTCTTTGTTGTTGCTTTCAAATATTTAATATCATCGAAATCGCTATCTGCGACAATGTGAGATGAATGCGTTGTGATTATGTACTGTAATGGTCTGTTTATACCATCATCTCTTTTGATGCCTTCTCCAAGCAGTTTTTTTATATTTTTTATAAAGACATACTGCATTTGGGGATGGGTATGAGCTTCCGGTTCTTCTATAATAAGCAAATTAATATCTGTTGGCTTTTTGACTTTATCTTTTTTGAAATCCTGTACAAGAATTTCAATTTCAAAAATCATACTTATTAGGTTCATATAACCCAAACCGTTATAATGCTCTGGTAACTTATGGTCATCGTGAGTGTACACCACTGTAGTATTCCCTTCAAGCAATTCTCGGTGTTGCAGTGTTGAAATAATTGCTATATCAGTATCATTTAACTTAATGCCACCAAAATCATGTACCTTTTTTATTACATCTTTAAACAAGTCTTTGTAGATGTCGCTTAAGGTACTATCGGTCTCGGAAAGCTGGTCTTTGAAATCTTCTGTAGCTTGGGTCTTATCGCTACTATCTTCTTTCTTTTTATAAAGGCTAGAAGTTTGTTTTGAGAGTGTGTTTTCCTTTTCCTTATTTGTCACGTCCCTCCTTGCACTTATGTATTTGAAGCTGATAATATCTTTTAAATTAATATTTTCACTAATAAGGTCGATTGGTTTAGTTTCGGTAATCTCTTTTGTAGCAGTATCGTACTCAAAGGAGAATTTATGAATTTTAAAGTAAGCTTCTAAGTTTTGCTTTAAAAAATCTTTTAGTTCCCTTGGCTTATATTCTTTCTTCTTAACATTTTTGGCATTTTCACTGGCTGCGAAGGCTCCATAGTCAGCTTTAATTTTTAAAAAATCATCATTGATTACAGTGTACTCAAAACCTAAAACAATATTATTATTATCAGGATCTAAATCCATTAATACTCTGCTAACATTAGATAAGTCATCAGTATCGTTATATTCAATATAAATTTTCAGTTTAATGCCTTTGGGCAGGAATTCGTCGGGAACATCAGCCGACTTGATTAAACCTTCTAATTCGTTTTTAAAATCAATATTGAAATCATCATAAGAAAATTTACTTTTCTCATTTATAAATTTATCAAGAACTGACAGAATAGAAGTCTTTCCTGTATTGTTTTTCCCGATAACAAGAGAAAGTTCATTTTCAAGGTCCATTGAGAAAGTCTTCAGTAATCGAAAATTTTCAACTTCTATTTTCCTTATTTTCATATTATTAAGGGTTGATTGACAAAGTGTTGGTAGGTTTAGTGCAACGATTCTTAAATGAGATTTGGCATGTTGCGGCACCAGCCTCTTCATACAAATAAGTGGGTTCGTAAAATCGGAAGGATTTTCCAAGTGTGGACAGACCAAGCCATAGTTTATAAACGGTGTTGGCATTTGTACTTATTCCGCAACTACCTTGAGTAATCCATTTAATTTGGCTAGTAATTCATCAAATGTCAAAACATCCACATTTTTTTGATTGGAACGAAGTAATTCAAAGCATTTATTTTGATGTTCAGTCAGATTGTTTTTCATACCAATTACCAAAATAGATTTTGGATCAATTATTCTTTCTTTATTTCCAAAATCTCTTAAAAAAACATCTTTTTGGTCAAGACATTGACTTATTCCACCTGATAAGTCATCTGAGTAAGCAAAAACATCAGGTTTCCTATATGCTGTTTTCTTTAATAAATCTTTTTTATGCGTTTTAATTTCTAATAAAGCAAAATTATCTTGAAAACCATTTTCAAATAGAAAATCAACTATACGACCATCTTCGTTTTCTAAAGTTTTGCCTCCAACGTAAGCTTCTTGTTTTCTTAAAATAACTTCAAAAGGGAAAAGATGATTTAGAATCCAAGAATTTTTACCAAAGAAAATTTGCCATTGTTTTTCATTATCATTTTTTGCTGACATGAGTCTCTCAAAATTTTTAATGATATCTTCTATGAAAACTTTATTTATTTTATCACGAGTTTTTATAAAATTGGTAGTAACAGAAATCTTACTTGGTGGTGCAGTTTCCATAACCGTTGATAGAGACTCAATATCAGCTTTTGTTACTTTTTCAAATGAGTCGAATTTTTTTAAAAATGCGTCTAATTGTCCAGCGTTTAAAAATGCTTTCTCTTTTTCAAGTTTTGTTGTGATACCGGCCATTTCATTCGTTATCATTAACTTTCGTGTCCTATCGTACCATCTCTTTTCATTTCCTATTTTTTTAAGAATTGGAAATAAGTCTGCCCAATTTATTGTAATGGTTTTTGTGGAAAATCTATTTTGAATATTAATTCCTACCGTAAGTTTTTCGACTTCTTTAAACTTTGAATAGAGAACTTGGGTAAATTGCCTCACCCTATTTGATCGAAAACCGTATCGACCAGTAACTTTGAAGTCATTAGGTATGTCAGATTCCTTTTCCCAACCTCTTAACTCAATTGTATGAATCTTTTTCAATTTTACACTTCCATCGGTCGGATTAACTGAATATGGATAGTAAATAAACTTTTTCTCTTTTTTAAATATTTCTTTAGTTTTATGAACTGGTTTGCCCGTATCGTCACAATATGAAAAAACCTTTTTAGCTCCTGTATTGATCGTTACGTTTTCTTCGTTTGGTTTATAGTCAGGCATAATCTCTCTTTAGTATTAATGGCAACTTGTTTATCTACGCAACAACGTGGAGATTGTCAGCTGAATAATGGGTAGCTAACCGCCATTACCTCTCGCTTTCAATGCCGGTGGTCATTGAAGACACATCTGAAATAAGAAAGTGCCAGTTAAGTACTCTCATCTGGACTTCAGAATCAAAAGGTGTTTGATGGTTTCCGGATTTAAGCCCGGATGGGTGATAAAAGTTGGCTGTTCTACCTCACCCCCTGCCCTCTCCTGAAGAGAGAGGGTGATCGGCTCTGCTCCAGATGGAATAAAGGGTAAGAAGTAGGTTGGTTGTTTTCAAAAACTAAAAGGCTTGTGCAAGAAAAGGAATAAAATGATAGCAAAACATACCCTGTACAGGGTATTTTTTTAGGGAAATGACAAGAAATCTGAAGGAATTGCAGTGTTTTTTGGTCGATCAGCAGAATTATCTGCATCCCTCTGAGCGTTTTTACACATCAAAACAGAAGGTGAGTATCCTGGGTTCGGAGCTGCAAGGTGGACGATAGGTTTGGCTTCCCTTTACTATCTGTGAAAGAATAACGTTTGCTGTATACGAATTATCGAATCAGCTTTTTCACCCGTGGGATTATATTTAGCGGTTATCGAACATGTCCGCTAAAAAAACAAAAGTATCGATCAGAGGGGCAATATGCCCTGGAATACTTCCGAAAATCTATCCTAAAGGGGTCAACATGCTCCGGAATATCCAGTAGCCCAGAGTCCGATTCTGATCACTACTATCACTTTGTCACGCCTGAAAAGAAAGGGATATGAATCCATGCTTTCCTATTAACTCAAATCGCAACCTAAAATCCAGTGAAGCGCCGTATACGAGACCCGTACGTACGGTGGTGTGAGAGGCGCACCGTGGGCTTATGGCTCACGGCCGTCTACTCGGTTAGCCCATTGTTATTCTATTTCTTCGTATTCTTCTTCCAGCTCAGTTTCAATATGGTCTTTTCCGTGAATTTTATCGTGGCACTTAGTACATAGTACCATAATATTATCCAATTCAGATTTACCTCCTTTTGCATACATCTCTTTATGGTGATATTCTGCTTCTTTGTAATCCTTGAACTCTATTTCACATTTTGGATATTCACATTTACCCTCTGCTTTTCTAAAGGCAGCAATTTTTTCTTCGTTATTTATTTGTCTTTTGTCGTCTAACTCGTTCAAGTCGTATTTTATTAAAAATTCAACTATTAATATTCTCTTTCTTAATGTTAGAATTTTTTCAGACCAACCACCTCTAACATTGTCATAGAATCTTTGATAATTGGCCTTTGAAGTTCTAAATGATTCATCGTAAACTTTAGAATGAAATGATTTAATGAAATTTCTAATATTTTCTTCTTGCCCATGGAGGGAATAGCCAATTTTTAATTCCCTAACCATTGTGTAAACCGCAATTACCCAAGCGTGCTTTTCAAGATATTTATAGCTTCCCGGTTCTTTTGGAAAACATTTTTCAAGAAAATTTAATACACTTATGGCGTTTTTATATTCTTTGGAATTTTTCCCTAATTCTTTATGCTGGTCAAAGAAATTATAGAGTTCGTTAGAACCCATTTGCTTGCATCCATACATTTCGTAAAACAAGAGTCTTGCTGCGTCTGGATAAACACCATATCTATTTTGCGAAATTCCAATTGAATATTTCATAAAATCGTGGTTAGCAATTTCTCGCATACATTCTACAATTGTACCAGGATTTGCATTTAATCTTTCTCCAAGTTGCAAAGGTTTACCTCGTTGAAGCCTTGAAAATATTAATCTAACTCTTTCATCATCATAGTCCTCCATAATGTGAAATGTCAAATTGTAATTTAAAAAAATCTCCTTTTGGCTATCAGATAATGGTTTCTCTCCATTGAAAGTTAATCCGTGATTTTTTTCTCCAGAGAATTTCTTGTTTAAGGGTAATTTATTCTCGTAAAACTCTTGAATGCAATGGAGGCGTTGTTGTCCATCAACAATGTAAAACTTCTCTTCGTCTGATTTATAATTCATAAAGAAGATTGGAATAGGTTCTCCTTTTAAAATAGTATCAATTAGACATTGCTTATCCAATTTAGACCACGCGTCAACTGGTCTTTGATAAGTATGGTCAACTTTGTATTTATTTCTGTCGTTTATGAATTTCTGTATTGTTGGCATATTTCTTTTATAATGTGGGATAATCGGGTCAGGCAAGGGAATTTCACCCTCACATTCCCACAGAACTCCCTCCTTGCGGGACAGGCTGTGTATGAGACTCTCTTCTCACACTGCCTGTCCCGATCTATATCAGGGGCTCTTCATGTTTATAAATCGTTTGGTACTAAAAGCACCTAAGGTTGAACCTATTTCCAATGCTCAAACAATCCTAATTTTAATTACAACACCAACATAGTGAAAGTTTTCTCTTATTAATTCCCCTAATTCAAATTGGTCTAAACCCTCCATTTCATCGTTAGTTTCAAAATTCGTGAATTCCCCGATTGATTCACAAAAAAAATCGTATTCAAGCCTACTTTTAATTTCATGGCTAAAATTACAAATCATATTTTTAGCTTTGACTTTCGCTGAATCAATATCCTTCTGTTTCTGCTCTAAACTTTCAAATACTTTTTTTTTGTAAATGTAGACAAAGTAGGCACCTTCTATCGAAGATCTATCAAAGGCCTTTAGATAATCTAACAATCGTATCAAATCTTCTTCAACTAATATTATTTGTGGATTTATCAATTTGACTTCTATGGGGCAAATTGCCTTGAAATCTGAATTATAAATTGCGATGTCGATAAAACCAGATCTTTCTATTCCCCATTTGTTGTAGAAACTTGGTTCTGTCATGAAATCCCCAATTTCATAACTTCTCTGATGAAATTTTTCAGTTCTTGCTTCTAATTCAATCTTGTAGTCAGGAAAATCAGATTTGATTTGGGTTGCAATTTTATATTTTAATAAGTATTCTGGTTTCAGATTGGCATAATCGAAGCCTCGCAGCTCAATATTTTCAGTAAATGCATTCCTTAATCCTTTTAAAATAGACACTTCCATATAATCGATTTTTAAGAGTTGGGATATTCAAATCACACTAAATGGCGGAGTGGGATTTGTAATTCCGCATTGATATCCGAAGCAATTTGAAATTGGCTTTTCTATCTCACCCTATCCTTCTTCCCGATTTTCGGAACAAGCTCTGAAGAAAAGGGCACTTGTTTATTATTCATCAAGATATCAGAATCAAAAGGTGTTTGATACTTCCCGGATTTAAGCCCGGGTGTGAGATAAAAACTTGTGTAGTATCCACATCATTTCTTGAAGATATGTCATGTATTTGGAAATTTAATGTTCTTTGCGAGATGTGGGTACAAAGCTTGAACTCTTGCTTTTTTTTCCTCTGTATCTGCCTTGTCAAGCATCCTTTGATACACATTAGACCTTAAATAGTAAGTATCAGCCCCCATGTAATAATAGTCAGAAATAAAATCAGCACTTAGTTCAAGCAGGTATGTCATTTCGATCAATTTTGGCACTTCGAATAGAATTACTGTATCATCTTGAGGGTTATCATCATATTTAATGAAATGTTCTTTAAAGTCTCCTGGAATTTTACCAAGATGATCTACAAAACTATAAAGTGGGTCAAGTACCGATATTTGAAAGAGCGAATCATTGTGGCTTTTGCTAATCATCGCTTCTACAGTTTTTTGATATATCAAAGATAATTTATGGGATTTTGGAGCTTGGGTACCTGTTAACGATAAATAAGCCTTGCAGAAAACTTCCACATAGAAAGCTAAGTTATGATAGATAGCTGGCGACAAATTGGCAAGAAGCCCAAATTTATAGGAGTCGATATCATAAACCCTTTCGTCTTGAACGACTTCAATAGACTCTTTTAGAAGCATTGATATTACCGTATGTTGATTTAAACACGAATTAACAGCGCGGTTGGTAGTCGACTTGTTTTTTGCAATTAAACCCACGGTACTTATCCATACATAGCCAAATTCGCTTTCACTTATGTGAAGTCTTCTATTTGCATCGAAATGATAGTACTTGGTCGTAAAGTCTTCATAATTAATCCTTAATGATCCCAGTAGCTTAATAAAAAAATCTCTTTCGGAAAATTTAAATTGATATGCAAATTGTTCTCCCTCAGAAATTCTGGTAATTAATTCTTCCAAATGGGTTTGATCAGTTACCAAAATAAATTCTTCTCCCTTTTCCGTTATGAACTCCATTTAATAAAATTTGTCATGTGTCGTTACTCTTTACCAGTCAATGCCATATGCACACTCTCAGTCACAAATTCGAATTGAGAAATGGCTTTGTAAGCATTTACTTTGTTGCCATAAGCATAATCAACTCCATGGAGGATCTTATTCCTACTTAGAACATTTGGATACCTGAGGTATTCGTCGTTAGAGAAGCGAAGTCCAATAATGTCGCCATTGCTCACTGCATCAATAATATGGGTCATCATTGGAACGACTTTCAGTTCTTGACGCCGTTTAACTACGCCTGCCATCTTAGATTTAGGTTTTTTTGAAAAAAGGTCTTCACCGGTTAGCTCCCTAAATAGACCTTCCGACAATGTTAGAAAAAGTGGTATCGATGCCAAATAGTTGCCTTGCCAATGTGCGTTGAAAGCACTGTTGATCATCTTCCGTCTATGGGGAAATAGTTTTCCAGCTTGCCATTGGATTCTAAGAGAGGCCCATCGTAGCTTTCTGACAAAGTATTTGTCCACCTCATCATCCCCGAGTTTAATAAAAGGGATCAGATCATTAGGATGCATCCATAAACGAATGTGCCAGCCATAATCTCTAAGAAGAACATCAGAAGCCTCACCCCATTCTTTAGGCCACTTGTGATGAACAGCGTTATGAAATAACAACATGGTACTCTTAAAGTTGCTAATTTCCTCTTCAGTCAGAGTATTGTAGCCGTCTTTTTCTATTTGCGCAAATGTCCTACTCATATGTAATATATGGTTTTGAAGTTAAGCCCGGTGGGTAATAATAGTTAATATATCCTGAGATCTTAAAAACCTCAGAAAAGAGAGCTTTGGTAGATAAGAACAGCTAAACGAAGGGGGAAATATTAAAGATTTGAAACCCTTTATTAGGGTATTTTTCAAAATCCAATCGCTGAATCATTTACTTTCCTGGTTTATGCTTATGGGGCTTAAGTGAAGGTGTATTTCCTGGAGTATCCTTATTATCCCGTTGACGTCTGTCCGGTTTTCCTGTTGAATCTGCAATTCTCTTTGGTCCTGGTTTGATACCGTTTCTAGTTTCCATGATTGTGTGGTTTGGTATATCGTAATTTTCTGATAATGATAAAGTTATGGGAATCTGTAGAGAAATTTGTAACTCAATTCACTTATAATGACAATTACTGTTTCACAATCAGTTTTAATAAAGCAGCTTCTCTACACTCAGGTATAATCCGGAGACCTTACCATTGAATATCATAGACTGCATCATCCTCATCCAAATCAAGTTCACCAGGATCACATCCCAATTCTTTAGCTTTTAATATAAGTCTGTTTCTGATAGTCTTGAATGCCACAGTTCCCTTTACTCCCTCCTTCATCAATTCCGGCAATTGATGAAATGCTCTTTTACCCCCTTTAAGCTCAAAAAATTTAAGATTTGCCAATCTCATAAAATAATATAAGTGGGGATTTGAACCATCAAGTGATTTGCCCACATAAGTTAGCATCAGTTGACCTGTTTTACCATCGTATTCAACTAAAGCCTCTTCTGTCCAATATTCTAATTGAAAAATTATCGCGTCCAAGAGTTTATTCCTTGGATGGAGGGATTTCTTGTGATTGACAAAAGCTATAAAATATAGTAACTGGACCCACGAAATTTGACAACCAAAATGTGACTCTCTTTCAATAGAAAAATGGCTGTTCTCCCGGATTAATCTATCCCCTTGATCTGCATGTCGAACTTCATATAAAAAAGCACTTAGGATATTTTCAGTTAATTTGTCATCATCCAAATCCCACAAGTCTGAAAAAACCTGATACATAAGCCTCAAATCAGCGGAAGTACCCCATAGTTCTACACCTACACCTCTTTTGGTTGGATTTAAATAAAACATCTATCTATTAATTGAAAATTTAGACAACAATTTTAATCTGGAAAAATACTTCTTCCAATCCTCGGTGCTCTTGGTTTTGGTTGGATTATTAAGATCATTATAAAAGAAGACCCAGCCAATTAAATCAGTTTTATCCCTTTGAACCATTTCAAGGCCGCATGCCATCCCAATCAAGTTAGAATCCTCAAGACCAACAAACTTACAACCCAAGCGATGTTGTATTATGGGGAGAGAATCATGATCAACAAAAGTCAGTTTTTGATCCTCCAATGGCTTGAAATAACTATTGAATGATGTCCAATAATAACCTTTATCTGATTTTTCTATCCCAAAAGGTATATTACTTCTAAAGAACCTCGACTTCATAACACGTGCAAATAATTTAAGACCATACCTCCTGTGTTTCAATTTTTCAAATACCTATTTTCTCCTTTCAATACAAAAAAATGAAGATACTTTTTAAATCTCCCTTTAAGAATTTCAGCAGGAAGCCCAAGTTCTAATAATAGGCACAAGCTACAAATAAGCTCTATCCTCTTGGAGTAAACGCCTAATAAGCGCTGTGGAATAATTAGAGGATCATTATCCCTTGATTTTAAGTTATAGTGTGAAAAATGATTCCTAGTCTCTATGACTTTCTTTAAAAAGATTTCATAATCAGGAATAACTTCCCAAATAATGTCATTAAGAATTACAAGCATTGATTCAAACTTCTTCCATAATTCACCCTTCTTTTTTCCACCTGTGGTCTTTGGATCGATTTTGACTTTTATCTCCAAAATTTTATAAAACATTTCTACACCTTGTATGGCATTCATAAATATTTCACGTTGATTGACTAGCGTTCTCTCACCAGAAATCCTGTAATATTCATTAATAGCAATTTGATTTTCACTGAAAATTCTAAACCAATTGTCGAGAATTGAATTTGAATATGACATAACCACTTCCATATTCAGAAAAATATTTTGGTCATTGAAAGAGTTGTAATTCAATTTCAATTTATTCTCATAAGTAAAAATTTCCTGGATTTGATAATCCCCAGTTTTAACTGTTGTTTCTACTATCCCACATTCATTACCTATAAAGCATTTCAAAAGATGCTTAACCGCTTCTCTAAGTTCTAAAGCCTTTACCAAAAGGATCGGAGAACTAAATACTAATGCAAGCCTTGGCAATGGATAAAGAACCATTCTATTAACTTTCTGCAATGAGTATGAAACTTCATGCCCTAAAAAAACTTCCATTTCACCAGACTGAAATAGAATCGTTTTCTCCGGCACATCTACTTGAATATCCAATCTTCCGAATGTACCATCATCAGACTGCTTAACATCAATTGGAGTTTTGTTACTCCATTCATCTATATATTGTTGCCTAATATAAAGAGCCTCAATTTTCTTCTCTTTTTCAAGTAAATGAATTCCTCTCACCAAAAATTTACCAAATAAGCAAACATAGGGTATTCCACTTCCCAAACGGAAATTCTCAAGCTGCAAATAAAACAAGGAGAAGTCTTTTCCATCTTCGAATTGCCCATGCAAACAATCCAAAGGATTATGAAAATTTAAATCAGAAAACAACTGACCAAATGCTGCGATATTCTCCCAACATTCAATCTTAATTGGTTTACCATTAACCACTGATATTGTACAGGGAGCTTTTTCTTCTGGATCATCAGGACTCCATAAGTAGGCTCGCCATTTTTTATCAGGCTTTTCGTAAGCCTTTGATAAATCAATCTTTGAGCTCATTATTTTAAATTTTTAGCCATAATTCCTTTACTTAGAAACGCTTATACACAATTTTTCTCAGCTATTCAGAGGATTCAAATTTCAATCAAAAACAGTCTAACAATGGACCTTTAATGGTTTTCAATCAAATAACTCCAGCCTCTTATTACTTAAAACCAATTCAAACTCTTCCCTCAAACTTTCAATTTTTTGATTTGTGGTGTGGAACATATCTTGAGCATAAATCAGGGGCTGAATTGTTCCTCCACGAACAGTATCAGCTTTATAATTCGCGTGGGATTCACGGTATTCTCTCCACCTATCCATGCATTCATCAAATAAGTCATGATTAAAATCCAACATAGGTTCCTCTTCAAAATTTTTAGATTTTATCTCTAAAATAAGTTCCTCCAATACCTTTTCTATCTCTTCGAACCTCACTCCAGATTTGATATTCATTTCCGTTTGTGTAACTGGAGCACCAGGATACAAAATTTCACTGATCAATGAATTAGATTGCTCTAAAAAAGCCTTACAATTTTGGTAGTCCTGGATTATTACGTCATAGTTAACTTTATAACCAGTAGGTGATTCATGACAAAAAATATGTCTTATTTTGTACACCCGATCTACGCTTTGAAAAATTTCACCTGCTCTATCAACGAAGTCAATTCTAAACGCATTTTCTGATTCAAACTGCGACTTCTTTTTGAACTTTTTCAATTCCGAAATAAAATCCTGCCCTATCAAAGTAGTAATGTTAGAATTAACATCCGGCATATTGTTATAAGGCAAAATATGAGCAATCAACTCACCTATGGTAAGGGATTTGGCTTGCATAGCCCCCAAAACTTCAAAATCAAGTTTGATGTTTTGGGCTTGGTTAAATTTTTTAACATTATCACTAAAAGGACTGCCAAAATCAACCAAATCCCGAACTGCTGATTTAAAAAATGCTTCGAAACAGGCAACCGTTGAAATAGGAATATAACGTAGGAGTTCATTTTTAAACCTTCCATTATTTTCTTCTAAATCCTGTATTGCACCATCAATCCTAAATACCCTCTGCATGTAGTCATATCTGGAATTATGATAAGATCTAGATTTTACTGAATGAATCTCATTAATCAGGTTTCTCTTTGACATAAATAATTTATAAAAACAATTTCTTACTTAAACTCTACTTCTTAATTCTTACCCTTGAAATGGGTAATCTTTGGAATGAAACCACTTAATGGTCTAAATAAATAATAACAACAAGTTGGTGGAGCCCCTCATACTGCCAGCAATAACTACATTAGACAAACCCATGCCCAAGCCAGAACACCTCAGCTAATCAATCTAAGTTTTTGACATCCCAGGATTATCAATCATTCGTTTCATGGTGTCAAAAAACGCCTGATAAAAGGATTCGTCCTTGGCTGTCAGCTTGTATAACTCCAACTCTTGCCTCCGTTGCTTATTTAATACTTCTTTGAGCATATGATGAAGTGCTAAGTTCCTGGTATGGCTGTCTGGATTATTGAAATATTTCTCTTCTATATCCGGATGCTCGATCAGCTTTCTCGACACCTGAATAAACTTCACACGCTGGTCTTCCGGGGTGGCCTCCCAGCCATGAAACCATCTTTCATTAAAGGTTTTGATAATTTCATCCAATTGATCCTTTTCTTCCTCTCCTCCATGGGTACCTCTTGGATTTGGGTTTTGGGGATCCAATTCTGTTGAGGAGTCATCCAGGTCAATGCTGTAGTTAAGTTTGGTACGCTCCAATCCATACGTGGACAAATCCACTGATTCCAACAATTCATCTATCAATTCATCTTCTTGGGTTTTGACATTTAATTTTGGAATAAGAAATTTTAAAAACCAGAAGAGCTTTTCCCAATCCAACACCTCATACTCCATAATCGAAGCCATCTGACCATAGATCTTTACAAACTGCTTAGCCTTGATTTTGAAATCCGCTTTTTCTTCATCTTCCAGTTGGAGTTCCTGATTAAAGCGGTCAGCAGCAACATCTATGATCGGACTGAGTTGCTGTGCATCCATTCCTGCAAAGTATTTTTCCACAAAGGAATCTACCTCTGACCATTCGTATACTGCAGCTACATCCAAGTTGCCCTTCAATTCGTGCAGTACATTGATGTCCGTTGCGCCACTGAGTGAAGTAGAAGTATAGAATGGATCAAAGGAAGCTTTGATCTCATCCACCTGATTAAAGAAGTCCAGAATAAATAGGTCTTCTGTTTTCTTACCCAATTTATCCGCAGCACGGTTTAACCTGCTCAATGCCTGCACTGCCAAAACGCCCTGCAGTTTCTTATCCACATACATGGTGCATAGCTTGGGCTGGTCAAAACCTGTCAGATATTTATTGGCCACGACCAATAGGCGGTACTCGTCTGAATCGAAATGATCCCGGGTATCTTTTTCTGCAAAACCATTCAATTCTCCCTCTGTGTATTCTACCCCGTCAACCGTTTTCTTCCCGGAAAATGCTACGGTTATTTTAAACGGACTTCCTTTGTCTGCCAAAATGCGGTTGATGGCCATAAAATACCGAATGGCTGATTCAATATTTTGAGTAACCACCATGCCTTTGGCTTTTCCTTTTAGCTTTTTGGTATTATATACTTTGCTGATAAAGTGCTCCATCATAATCTCTGCCTTGGTGGCAATGGTCCGCTTATCCCGCTCTACATAGGCGCGCAGCTTTTTCTGAGCCTTGGTAGTTTCGAATTTGGGATTGTCTTCGATGGATTTTTTTATTTCATAGTAGCTTTTATAGGTGGTATAGTTTGCCAGTACATCCAATATGAAGCCTTCCTCTATGGCCTGCTTCATGGAGTACAGATGGAAGGGTTCAAACGTACCATCCTCCTGTTTGCTTCCAAACCGTTCCAAAGTTGCATTTTTGGGTGTTGCCGTAAAAGCCAGGTAAGATGCATTGGCTTTCATTTTACGGGCTTGCATGGCTTTCAGGATTTTGTCCTGCGCATCTTCTTCCTCACTTTCCTGAGCGGAGTCTTGAGATCCACCATTTTGTCCAACCCCCATGGCTTGGTTCATCGTGCCTGCAGCCGTTCCGCTTTGCGAACTGTGTGCCTCATCTATGATCACTGCAAAACGCTTGTCGCTCAAGTCTGCAATACCATCTACAATGAAGGGGAATTTCTGAATCGTGGTGATGATGATCTTTTTGCCTTGCTCCAGACTGTCCTTTAAATCTTTCGAAGAAAAAGCAGGGGCAACGATGTTTTTGACTTCTGAAAATTCCTTGATATTCTCCCGAAGCTGTTTGTCCAATAATCTTCTATCGGTTACCACGATGATGGAATCAAACAGAGGGGTTTGCTTGCCTTTGGAACCGGGCAAGTCTTCCCATTCGGGATAGGTTTCTATGAGCTGATACGCCGCCCAGGTAATGGAATTGGACTTGCCCGAGCCTGCAGAATGCTGGATCAAATAGGTTTGATTAGTGCCATTTTGGGCTGCATGCCTGAGTATCCTTCGCACCACATCCATCTGATGGTAGCGTGGGAAAAACAGGGTTCGCTTGCTCAAGGCATCTGTGGCCTTCCCATCAAAGCGGACAAAGTGCTGAATGATATTGGTCAGGCTTTTTCTGGTAAACACCTCTTCCCAGAGATAGCTAGATTTATGTCCAAATGGATTGGGCGGATTTCCTTTTCCATCCTTATGGCCTTTGTTAAATGGCAAGAAAAAGGAATTGCCTCCGCTGAGCTTGGTGCACATATAGACCTCATCGGTATCCACTGCAAAATGAACGATACAGCGGCCAAATTGCAGCAAAGGCTGCCGAATATCTCTGTCGTACTTGTATTGTTTGATGCCGTGAACTTTGGCATTTTGTCCTGTCCAAGCATTTTTGAGTTCCAGCGTAGCGATGGCTATCCCATTCACAAACACCACCATGTCGATTTCCTCACGGGGGTTATCCAGGTTATAATGGATTTGGCGGCTTACACTGAATTCATTTTTGGCGAAGTTGTCCTTTACCGTTTGACTGCTGCTTGCCATGGGTAGCTGATACAAGAGAATAAAGTGGGCATCCTCCACTTCCAGCCCTTTTCGCAGCAATCGCAGAATGCCATATTTCTTCACCATGCGGTCGTAACGTTCCAGAATTTTCAGTTTCCAGTCGGCTGAGCGTTGGAGTTTTTCGAGTTCTTCCTTTTGGGATTCCTCTAAAAAGTGCCAAAAGCGGGTTTCGTCTAAGGCGTATTTTGCATTAAACTCTTTAGTATCACCGATGTAAAAGTCTTGACCAGAACCATACAGAGCGCTAGCTTCCTGCACTGTATTGCCCATCGCCCGAATCTCCTCCAGGGAGGTTCCAGTTAAGGTTTTTTCTATGGCGGATTCTAGGGCGGCTTCGTTGGTTTTACTTGGGGTCATGGGCTATTTTTTGTTTTTCTTCCAGCCCAGCCTTTGTCAACCGGTAACGTTGTTTTTTGCTTTGTGGCTTGTCTGGGATTGTCATTTCTATCCAATTATTCTCAGTCGCAGGATCAAGATAATTTACATTAAAATTTGTTCGATGGGTAAGTCCCAACCTTTCCATCATTTCACTTCTGCTTAGCTCTCCATCCAAGATCCACACTAGACGGTGTGGCATGTATTCAAGGTTTATAAACAACCGGTCATGTGCGGTATCATGTGCGGTGTCATGTGCGGTGTCATGTGCGGTGACTTGCCCGGTACTTGCAGAAGGACGCCAAATCGTGACCAAAAATGATTTATTATCCTCAAAATCCGGAGCTCTTAGTCCACTCTCAGCGGAAAGCGCATACATTTCCGGAATCCCAGTACCAAAGCGCTCGATGGCACCTGTCAAAAACATGCAATTGGCCAAGGTAGGATTAAAAGGATAGGAACTATGCGGTTCTTTTAACTGGGAAATATCCAATTCTCTGGGTAAGGAACCCGGATTGGAGATCTCTATCCGGTCTTGGAAAACAGAAACCTGGATACTGCCTTTGCTGTAATAATCCCGATGTGCAATGGCATTGATAATTCCCTCTGCTATTACTGCACGAGGAATTTCATAGGTGGTATCTACCAAATTTGCTTTGCTTCTGTCTCCTGTGGAAAGGCTAATTTTGGAAAGCACAAAGTCGATGGCATCATCTGCCATTTGAAAAACCGTCCCTGCGAATTCCTTGTAGTCTGGAATAGGTTTACTGACCTTAAACCCATGAAAATGGGCACACTTGACAGTAGCAGCAGGAAAGTAAAACTGCGGATTTTTCCCGAAAGTCAAGATGGCACTGTTGGTCAGCTGCCCTTGTCTTACTAAGCGTAAGTGGGTAAGGATTTTTTCTTTTGGATCCGTTTCTCTAAGCGGGAAATTACGCTTGGCCCTTGCTTCACGAACAAAAGTCCCCAAAGCTTCTTCCGAAATGTCATCAAGACTGGATTTGCTCAGGGTGCCGCTGTCAAAATCATCTGCATCTATTTTCCCAGTTTGCTTGAGGTACAGAATGGCAGAACGGTAGATTTCCCTTTTGAGATCATCCAAAGTCTCAAAACGCTTTCTGGAGACCTTTTCGCCAACTTTTTCAATGAATGTCAGTTGCTTGGGATGGCGCTTCAAAGCCTGCTTTCCTTGGATAAATACCCAACACGGCTTGTGATTTTCTTGGGCTGCATCAAATTCCCGTTCGGTAGGAGAAATACCCTCACTGTCTTCAAAGCCATAATCTGCACCCAAAATACCCAAATAGATATCGGTGTTGTTGACTTCTTTGAGATATACTTTTCCTGGACTATCTCCTGTAGCGGCTACTTCCTCAAACAAAAAAGCATCAAAAAACAGCCTTAACAAATCGTCTTCCCTAACATAGACGGCTAAAACTTGCCGGATTTCCGCAAACTCCTTTTGAACACTCGATATGAAGATGGTTTCTTTAGGCATTAACTTATACTTGTAATAGAGATTAACTAATACATACTAAAACACTATCTCTCTAGTTTATACTTTGATTTATCATTAAATTTTCGCCAACCTCTCCAATTTGTATGAACCAAAGCTTCTATTTCTAATATGTCTAAAACATGGATAAATAGATACAATTCAAGCTTTTTAGATAAGTCAAAAGCATATTCAGAGGAAATTTCTTCGGGTAATTTTCCGGTATGCATCAATTCATCTCTGATAGTTTTTAATTCAGTCAAGTCAAGAGAAACATCCCAATTGTTTCGCAAAAAATGATTGTTGATTTTTCTTTTAAAAATTTCATCCCAAGCCGTTATTTTCTGAATACTTTGATGGATACTTGACTTTTGAGATTCATTGAAAGCAGTAGGGTTTTTCAAAAGATACTCGCCAAAGTTTTTTTTCAAAGACAGCTTTAAGCTTTTCATTTCACCATTCAGAACCTTCCATGCATTTTTATCATTGGCTTGTTCTTTAGCAATTTCACTCCCTAGCCTTTCTAAGGAAACAATCAAACTTGTTAATTTTAACTCTAAAAGCCCAGTGGAAGAGGAGATTGCTAAAGTATTACCAATATCATTAATGCTTTCTAGATCAAATTCACTTAGTAAATCCAATTTTTGAATCCCTTTTTCAAAGTATTGCAAATAGTCGCATTTCCTTTCCAGCATTTTATAATCTCCACCAAAAAATTCACCTGATATATAGTTATCCAGGTAAACCAAGTGGGAGTCATTAACGATAAAGGCTCTATAGAAAACCTGAGAACAACTCAAAGGCCTCATGAGTATGCATAGCTTCCTCAAAAAATCATTTGCTTCATCTAAGACTATATTATTACCTTCTATAACCACCTCATTACCTTCTAAAATGGCTCCCGTTAAGATTTGGGTTCTTCTTGCTGTCGATTTAGAATGTTTGGTAGGTTTAATGTGGATTTTCATCCCTTTATATTCGAAATCAATTGAAAAGGGGAAATATACGCCCGACATTTTTGATGATACTTTTAGTACTGAGTTTATTTCCCCAATTGTTAAAGTACTACAAAAAGCTATGACATCATTATTAGTGGACTCAAAGTCATTTGCTATTTGCCCGGTACATGGATGCCCATCCTCTAGTTTTCCGGTAAAATAAGCCCATTCAAATTGACCCAAAAAAAACTTTCCTGTACTAAAACAAATTAAGGCTCCTGATGAAAAACATAACAACTCGAAAGAAATTGTCTCAGACATTTCACCTTTCACCAGCTCACCAGTCCCCTTAAATTTTCTAAATTTAGTGGAGCCAAGAATTGAGTCCGAGACACTATGTAAGGATTCATCAAACATCATGTCACTTTAATTTCCCCCGTTACCGCACTGTCTATCAAAGTAGCCTTGTATTCTTTGAGCTTTTCGATTTGGGTTTGTTGCAAAGAAATGGCTTGGTGGATTTTGGTGGATTGGGTTTCGATGTTTTTAATAATTTCAATTAGTTCAGTTGATGGGATTTTAAAAAATTTGAGATTTCTTAAATCGCCTAATGACAAAAAACCTTGTGCCCCCCCTCGAGAGTTTATCTCAATTTGAATATCTAATAGTCCACTTTGCAGGTAGTACCTAATGAATTTAGATAATTGTATGTTGCCTTGAGTTTTGAACAACCCTACGTTTTTTATTGCATAATCAGTAAAGTCATTAGCTATTACTGATTTACCTATATTACCTCCAATCATTGACATTATTACATCACCTGATTGAACTGCGGAACGCTTTGAGATTTCCAAAAAATCTTTCTTCGAAATGCTTTTTGCGTTTGAAAAATCAATTTCATCACCTTTAAAATCTTTAGAAGTAATCAAATGAAAGGACTCTTTGAACTCGTCTATATATTCTGGAGTATCATGAGTTCCATCTCTAACATCAACTAAACGCCTAATAGGTATCACCTCCCAATGCTCCGGTATCTCCCCAATCCATTCCACGCCACTATCCTTCATTTTGACATTAGAATCTAAACCTGCCTTCACTCTTTCTTCGGCAGGTAAACCTTTGGTTACTGCATTCTGTATGATGATTTGCTTGCGTTCTTTGAGCAGGGCAATGAGCTGCTCTTTTTGGGCAATGGCACGGTCTATTTTGGCGGTTTTGTCGTCTAGGAAGGTGGCAATGGCGATTTGTTCTTCTTTTGGGGGGTAAGCTAATAAACTATTTGCAATATGATTAAAGCTAATGGTTTGTCTTACCCCAGATCCTAAGAGTTTCATATATGCCACATCATATCGATTTAATAAGTAATTGAAATATGATTTATCAAGCTCTATAGCACTTTTAAGAACAATATATCCTGAGCTTACAACAACATTAATATCCGAAAGGCCAATCCTCAAACTAATTAAATCATAGTTTAAGTTTAGAGGATTTACCAAATATTCACCAGCTAAAACCTCTTGATATGATGCCTTTGTTGATTCTGGAATTTTTTCATCATCCTTGTAAACAACTTTACCAAAGCTGATTGAACCACAATTTAGACTTGGATTAGTTATTTTCTTCTTCTCCCTAAAAACATGTTTCAACTTTTTAATCTCCCAGTATTCTGGGATATCACCCATCCAGTATTCACCCGAATCTTTGTAAGCAGGATATTTTTGAAAGGTTGTATTAGTTGCTATTTCCATCATTCCATCAGTTTTTTAAGGGTTTCGGCATCGGGTAACGCATCTTTCAGCTGTGGTGGTAAAGTCTCCGAAGTTTGGTAGGTGGCTACCCCCAGAGGTTTGCTGAAATCCCTAAAACTGTACTCTACCTTTTTTTGGTCTTTTTCTTTGCATAAGATGATGCCTATGGAAGGATTTTCGTGTGGCTTGCGTACCAAGTCATCCAGGGCAGAAAGGTAAAAGTTCATCTTGCCTATGTATTCAGGTTTAAATTTCCCACGCTTCAATTCAAATGCAATCAGCGACTGCAATCCCCGGTGAAAGAAAAGCAAATCGATAAAGTATTCGTCTTCCTCAACTAGGATGCGGTACTGATTTCCCATAAACGAAAAGTCGTTTCCCAAGGACATAAGAAACTTCTTGATGTTGAGCACCAGCTCCCGCTCTAACACACGCTCATCTATTTCGTCATCCCCATCCTCCACATTCACATAATCCAAGAGATATTGGTCTTTGAAGGCTCGAATGGCTTTATTTGAAATCTCCTTGGGTAGTACTTGGCTAAAATTGTTGCTGAGGTTGATCTGCTGGAGATGACTCTTGTTGATTAACTCGCTACGTAAATGGTTTACCGTCCAGAAATTTACTGCTGATTGATTGATATAGTACCAGCGGTCTTCTGCCTTTTCGGTTTTTAAAATTATTTCTACATGATGTGTAAAACCAATCGAAATAAACCTAGAAAAGTCATTAGCTTCAAATTGGTTCGTTGATAACGAACTCATTTCAGGCTTACTATTTTCTAATTGGTTCGTCAATGACGAACTAATTTCGCTCACAGCGGCCCATGCATTGTAGAAAAGTCTCATTTTTTTGAGATTAGAAGTAGAAAAGCCACGTAATCCGGGCAATTCTTGCTGTAAACGGGCGGCAACAATAGCTAAAACTTTATCACCCCACGCCTTGGTTTTTATCTCTGCATCCAAATCATGACCTATGGTGAAATACAGACGCAAAGATTCTGCGTTGGCCATTTTTGCGACCAAATAGCGACTGGTAAGAATACGCTGCTTGAGTTGTTTGATGAGTTCAATTGTTGCTTCCATTTAATCTTGATAATCAAATAATCCTACAAATCCTGATTCAGACATTATTTAAAATATCCATAATCAACCCTTCATTTTCCTGTTCTAGGGCCAGTATTTCCGCACTTACTTCCTCAATGCTTCGCAAAGGCTTGTGCTGGTAGAAATACTTGTTGAAGCTTATTTCATAGCCAATTTTGGTTTTATCCAAATCAATCCATGCTTCTTCCACATGCGGTTTTACTTCCCGTAAAAAATAGTCGTGGATGCTTTCAGCCAAAGGCACGCTTTCGCTATCGCGCAGGTCGGTTTGGTTTTCGAAAATGATGTATTCTTCCTTTTTTCCGCTTGGGTAGTAGCCGTAATCGGGCAGTTGTTCTATGGTGCAATCCAAATGATGCAAAAGTTGGTCGAGCTTGTCTCCACTCAGCTTTTGCGTTCTCTTGATGACCTTTTCGGCTGTTTCGTCATACCAACTTACAGCAGCCAAAATTTGGTTCTTTTCACTGGCAGAGAGTTTTGATTTTTGGGCTTTCAGTGTTTGATTCACTTCCTCCAAAAAGAAATTGTAATCGCTGTATTTATCCGTGCCAACGGCTTCCATTAATGCACTGGCAGTTTCCAACAAGTCTTTTTGCTTTTTCCATGTGGTAGCTGAGGTAAGAGTTTTACGCTTCTTGGAATTTAAGTCCAGGTCGTTTTTCTCGCACCATTCCAGGATTTCCTTTTCAAGGGATTTTAAATCCGTGTAAATGCGTTCCCCATAGGTTTCATAGGCCCATTGCATGGGTTCTTTGAGTGTTTTGTCAAAGCGCAAGTCAGCAATACGTTCGGCAGAGAACTGCGCTTTCAGTCTGGCAGGTCTGTCAATGGTTACTTTGTAATAGCCGAAATCAGAGTTGTCAAAAACCTTGGCCGCGATTCCATCATCACCTTGCCGCTCAATGGTTTTAAAGTCAATATAGGCTTTTTGAATTTCTGTGATATGGCTGGCAGTTAGCTCGCAGTTCTTATTCCCCAGATTTTTACGCAGCTTGGCAAAACGCTGAGAAGCGTCAATAAGGATAACTTTTCCTTTTCGATGTTCTGCCTTGTTGTTGTGCAATATCCAGATATAGGTGGTAATACCCGTATTGTAAAACAGGTTGTTGGGTAACTGAATGATGCAGTCCAACCAATCGTTTTCAATGATATGCCTACGGATATTGCTTTCCCCACCTCCTGCATCTCCGGTAAACAAACTGGAGCCGTTATGTACGGAAGCAATGCGGGAACCCAGAGGACTTTGGCTCGTAGGTTTCATTCTATTGACCATCTCCATCAGGAAGAGCAATTGGCCGTCAGAGCTACGTGGCGTGGCATCTACTTCCTCGGTATTGCCCCAATAATCTTTGAGATTAACTAAAAAACGGGAATCAATGATAGCGCTACCATCTTTAATATTTTTCACTTCACTGGCCCATGACTTCCCATAAGGAGGATTGGAAAGCATAAAATCAAAGGTATGTCCAGAAAATTCATCGGTGGAAAGTGTAGAACCCACACGGATGTTTTCAGGGTTGTTGCCCTTGATCATCATATCAGACTTACAAATCGCATAGGTCTCGTCATTGATTTCCTTACCGTACAGATACACATCACCCATCGCACGGATAGCCCCTTCTTCATCCTTGATAAAGTTTTGGGATTCGGTCAGCATCCCTCCCGAACCGCAGGCCGGATCGTAAATGGTCATCACCGGAGGCAATTGGTCTTTGATGGGATCAAAAACTATGTGGGTCATGAGGTCGATTACCTCACGAGGTGTAAAGTGCTCCCCAGCTTCTTCATTGTTCTCTTCATTGAATTTCCGAATCAGTTCTTCAAACACATACCCCATTCCCAAATTGGAAAGAGGCGGTAGTTTTCTACCGTTAGGATCCTCCTTTTCAAAGGGCGTAAGGTTGATATGCGGAGAAGTGAATTTTTCCAGTACGTCCAACAAAATGTCTTTTGAAGCCATGTGCCGGATTTGACTTTTCAGCTTAAATTTAACAATGATATCTACCACGTTTGGGCTAAAGCCATTGAGGTAGTCCTCGAAGTTGGCTTGTAAGATTTGCTGACTGTTTGTCGCTGTGTCGTACAAACGCTGCAGCGTCCATTCACTGGTATTATAAAATACAAAGCCACTGGCATCTCTCAATCCAGACTCGTCCCATTCCGTAAAACCCGCTTCATCCCGCTGAAAGGCAAGCTCTTCCATCACGGCATCTTTGGTAGGCTCCAGTAAGGCATCCAGTCTGCGCAATACCACCATTGGCAGAATGACATCGCGGTATTTACCTCTGACATACACGTCTCTCAGGCAATCGTCTGCAATGGACCAGATGAAGGATATTAATCTATTGTGTACGGTTTGGTTCATATTTTACTTTCTACTACTTGTTAATTCTGGTTCTTATTTGCCTGTCCAGAAGTCAGGACATTCTCTAACCTCCAAATAGATAGCCTTTTGCTTTCTACTTGAATGATAGTTTGGTGATTCATTCGAGATTTTCTGCAAGCTAAAAAACCTATGCCCGCATCAGATTTAAAATATCCCGAAAATGATTAAGAATTAAAGATATAAAAGTTCAACCCTAAGAAAAGGTATTTTATGAAGATATTGGCGATGGAAAATAGAATAATCGAATACCTATTTTATGTAATCTCCACAACTAGCCCCGTGAAAAACCATCATCACAGCAGCATACCTGGCAGATCTTTCTAAAATTCAAAAAATCAGCTTGATTTTGAATTATAAAGGAAGGAATTAAATTATCAATGCCTTCAGAAGTGTCTTGAAATGCAATATATTCCAATATTGCTTCAGTCTTATTTTTTAATTCTCCATACTGAGGATTTACAATCAGTTGCATTTTGACACCAATTGTTTTCAGTGCTTTAGCGGCAGTAGTAATCGTATTGAGGTTTTTTTTAATCGGCTCTACCACTGGCGAGACCAAAGAAGGATTTAAAGGAAGCGCCACTAATTCCCTTAGCGCAATCAGCTCATACTGCTTGCCTCGTAAAAATGGAAAATACATGAAGTCAAAAGGTTATATCCAAACTATCAATTAAGTGAATATAGTCTTTTTCTTTGATATTTTCTGAATAGCAAAAGAATTTAAGCCAAGATGGGATTTGATCAGATTTGATCAATTCATTCGTCGATGGATTGATTCTCTTTTTGATAATTCCCAAGTACTCTTTTTGAACTTCGGTGCACGGGTAGTTTCTTACTATTTGCTGGCAAGTTTTAAAAAGCTTTACCGGAGTAGCTTCAGGTACTTCTCCTGACAGTCTAGTAGCAAGGAGAATCAACTCATCTTTGCGTAAGGACTTAACCATCACATCTACATCCAACCGGCTGATATCTGGAGTGGCCTCTTTATAATTCAAAATTCGGCTTTTCTCTGAGAAACATAATAATCCAATTTCCTCAGCAATTAAAGTTGAATATTTTGCAGCCTGATTTTCATGCACTACCAAATAAACCTCAGAAAAGGCTTTCTTGTAGTCCTGAAGCTGGGTAGTTAGTCGATGGGGTGAATCCAACTCAGTCTTGATTTCAAATACCTTGTTGGTTCCATTGACCAGAACTGCATCAGCTATAGACTTACCGATCTGGAACTCGTTTAACAAAATGGTGCTCTTCATGGAATATTTCTTCAGCACATAATCATTGAGAAGTGTGGTCTTGAATAAATATTCGTGCCGGTAATTTTGCATTAGTTCTTGATAGTCGATATCCAGTAATCCTCTCAGCGTATACCCTTTGAAGTCACTATTCAGGGTGAACTGAAGGTTTTTCACAAAGTCATTCTGCTTCCCTCCGGGCTTGCAAAGGTTTCGGAATGAGGCATTGGAATACAATCCTGCCAGGAGTTTAGGATCAGAAAAAGTAACAGGGGCGGTTTGAACCATGACACAAAGCTAATTGAGAATTAGGTTTACAAATTACCATTGAGCAAAAAAAAGTCCATTTTAATGGTGACTGGGCTGCACCGGAAATCAGTGTACTAGTCTACAATTTATTCATCTGTTCTATCGTAGTATCCATCAAAGAAGGGATTGTGCCGTTTTCGATATCCTTGTACCTGACTACTTTACCACTAAACACATCTACAGCAATGCAGAATGACGTATTTACAAAATATTCCTTGGAATAGCAGGTGTCCAAATATCTATAGATCATATCAGCAAACATGCCTAAATCATATAGATGAAAACCTCCCTTTTTTGCCACAAACCAAACTGCCCCAACTTCTTCACTTCCATTTTCAGAAAAACTAAAAACATGACTTGGTTTTGCCTCGATGGGTAGACCGCTGATGTCTAATATAGCTTTTGTTTTTGGTTGTTTTTTAACATTGATTTCTGCGGCTGGTCTTATTGTCTGCAGATCAAAATCTTCAAAACCTGTGAGGATATCTATATTCCTTTGATACTGATCCTTCGTTTGTTTCCTCGTCGTTACTTTAAGTTTGTCCTGAATTTCCGCCACTTTCTCTCCCAGCAAAGTTCTGTCATTATTCCTATAAACATTACTAATAGCACTTACGCAACTTCTCCAATAATCACCACCATCATCTGTAGAAGCTTTTATTTTCTCCTTTCTCAGATTATTCAAAAAAGTAATCTTAGACCGATCCGTCTTAGCTCTGAAATCAATCAAATTTTTAATAGTAACCTTTTTCATTCGAGAAAAATGGGGAAAGGTGGAGTTCCGGATTTAAGCCCGGATGGGTGATAAAAGTTGGCTGTTCTACCTCATCCCATCCTTCTTCCCGATTCCCGTTGGTCTCGGGACAGGCTCTTTAGGAGAAGGCGATCGGCTCTGCTCCAGATGGGGTAAAGGATAAGAAGTAGGTTGGTCGTTCTCAATAACTAAAAGGCTTGTGCAAGAAAAGGAATAAAATGATCGAAAAACATACCCTGTATAGGGTATTTTTCATGAAAATGGGTGGAAAAGTGAAGGAAGTGCGGTGTTTTCTAGTGTTTCCACAGAATTATCTGCATCCTTCTGTGCCTTTTTACAGTATTCACATGTGCAACCCCGTCTTTACTTAGTCTGATTTTTTAACTAGTGACAGTTTGTAATTTTTCGGCAGTAGTTCCTGTATTTTCTGGATGTTTGTATCCATAATATTGTCGAAGACGTACTTGAGCCACTGCTGTGGGTTGACCTCTTCGTATTTGCACATAGCAAAAAAAGAATAGATCATTGCCGCCCGCTGTGCCGCATCGTGTGATCCAGCGAACAGGTAGTTTTTTCTGCCTAATGCAACCCCTCTCAGTTTGTTTTCAATTGCATTGTTATCGACTTCCAACACCCAATCCTTCAGGTAGTTGTTGAGCTCTTCCCAGCGGTTCATGGTATAGGCCATGGCCAGGCCGATGGAGCTTTTGGGAAGCACCTGGACATAGTTTTCTTTTAGCCATTGGGAGAAGGCATCCAATACCGGCAGTGCTTTGTCCAGCTGACTCGTCCGCTTTTTATACTCTTCATTACATTTCCCGAGAAAATCTTCATCACGGCCAAGTTCCCAAACGGACTCACCTGTTGGTACATAATCATTGTCTTCATCTATATTACATTTCACATCAAAGCCAGGTTTGTAAATGCTGTCTCCGATGGGGATATGAAAGTCAGGGAAACTGGTACAACTTGCGATAATTAGTTTCCGGATTAACTCAGGTAAAATCAACTCAAATTCTTTCTTTCCAGAATTCGAGTGTAAATCTGTAGATGATATCCAGCGCATTCTTAAATTGATTTATCTTGGTTCCTTCGTAAAAAACAAACGAAACTTTAGAAGAAAGATAACTTATTTACACTTCTTATCTCTTCTCATTTTATCTCATTTTAATGGTCATAACTCTGAGAAAATAAGAATTCCTTCATGTTTCCAAAGAATTCAATCTACTCTAACCTCCCAAATAATCTCATCTAGTCTATCAGCCAAGATTTTCATAGAAGACAATACATCCTGTGGTAATGGAAAGTCTCCATAAACCAATCCACTAAAATCTCTGGAGTAAGTAGTCTCCAATTCTTTCCAGACTCCGTCAAGATCCGCAAAAATCAAAGCTTCTTTAGGGTGAAGATTCAGCCAAGAATTGTTACTTCTATATCCTATCACATCGTCCTGCCCTACCCTGTTGATCATCACCTCAAAGTCCGAAGACATTATAAAAGCCCTGATATTTTCCTCTCCCAATATTCTATGTAAATCATAAAGATGACGAATCTTCATTTTCAGATCAGCTATGGGGTTTTCAGAATGGCTAAAGCGGACTAAACTCAGTATTTTTTCGCACACGGTTCTTTTCACATCCAGTACTTGAACAGTAAATGGCTCTAGACGATACTGAGTAATCAATTCATTTTGATTAGTACTCCTCATCATGTCATAGATAAAAGAGTTTATTTTCTGCTCGTGAAATGGCTCATAGTGCCCTAAAGTGGAAGACTCCAAAATTACTTTGTCCCTGACCTGTCCAAATTTCCCCGAAAAAATCATCGGATATTCATGGGCGGTCTTTCTGATCATCCCACGCTTATTGGTGACTCCCTCTATCTCAACTTCTGGCATCACCCTCTCCACAACATTATAAATAGCTTTCAATTTGCCCTTCAACTTACTGCCCGACTCCCCTTCTCTAGAAAGAACTACCAAATCAATATCCTCAGAAAATCGCTCTATCAACCCATAACATTTTGAAAGTGCAGTACCTCCTTTAAAAACTACCTCTGCTCCGATGGGTTCAGAAAAAATAAGGCTCAGTGCCTTAGTCACCCAGTAGTCTTTTTCCACATAGATATCCAATATCCCCATTTGCTCTGCTGTAAACCGAACAGCCTCTCGGAATAATGACGGGTTTTCATGAAGATTCATATAATATTCCAATTTTGAGAAGTGGACAAAACATCTCCTGCACCAGAAAGCTGATATTGAGTAATCGGATTGAGCGATTTCTTTAGCATATTCAAATATTCAATTCGTTTGAGTTGTTCCAAAATAGCCCCCAATAGCGCCCGGCATGAGGGAGGGTATTTTTGAGACAGGCGAACCAGTGTTTTCACTTCCGATTCATTCAATTGCGAAATCAATTCAATAAATCTGAAACAGGATCCAGAGATGGTGGCATCAGGGATTTTCTTGACATAGCGCATGGCATCCAAAATCTGTAAAAGAGGGATGTTTTCTTTCGTAATGGTATTGCGCTGACGAACAAAGGAAATTTTATATCTCCCTCTTTTGAATTCAGGCCTCGCCTCATTCTTTCCGATCTGAATAAGATTTCCAATCTGGGTGGACAATCCGAGTTTCGCATAAATACTATACCCCGTTAGATACCCAGTGACCTTTCCGTCTTCCTCCAACAAATCTTTGACAATCTGATATTGAGGAGGTGCCAATTCTCCAAAAGCTGTTTTCTCCGGCTTGAAGTATTTCCCTTTCGATAGTTTGTTAATTCTTCCTGCAGACACCATCCGATTCAATGCTTTGATGACCGCCTCTCTACTTTTCACCTCCCCCATAAAATCAGCATAGGTGAACACGTACCCTTTGGGCAGCCTATCAACGCTATCTGCTATGTAATCAGTGATTTTCATAAATTTTGTAGGTTCTCAAAAATACAAAAATGTCCAGTTTTTTAATTAAAAAACTGGACATTTTGACTCATTTCAAAAAAGAAAAAACTTTTCTGGAACTTTTTTAGTAGTGATCGCTTTATCCGAACGGTTATAACCGTTCGGATAAAGCGATCACTAGCATTCCATAGGATGCTGATCAAAGATCAGCATCCTTATATAAACAGTATTTTCCTTCAAATAACAACCTACCATTTTATCTTTTTATTCATCATCAATTCAGTAAAAGGGATACTGAAATATTGCCTTAAGTGATTTTACAATAAACCCTTAGTCTATCTTCCATTCCTAACCGGTTTCATTTGATCTAGCGATATTTCTGCTGAATCAAAATCAAAGTGTTTCTGCTTCAAGAGCCTTATTTGATAGGTAACTGGCAAGTATAGTGCCCACTTTGAAAAGCCCATAATACCGGGATTGGATTCAATTTTTTGCTGAATCTTTAAATCCAATTCTACTTCTGAAGCCTTCCAGCTACCTCATCGTGAGTTAAACTCCTCGACGGAAGCCTTAATTTCAAGAGCACTTTTCTGTTCTTCCAAAATGGTTAAAATTCCCGCCACATCAAATAAGAACTGAATGGTTCTATTAATCCGGCTACCTGTAAAGGTAAATAACTCAAGCTTTTTTTCAATTACCTTCAAAGGTCTCTGCGAGGCTTGATCTGTGATATCATAGGCTGAAAAGTCCTTCCTCAATATGTTAATCTCAATTTTGCTCTGCTCATCTAAAAAATCATAGACATCCGTAGCGTAAAGAATCTCCAACATTTTCTCTCTGACTTTTGGATGTATGGACCCAGCCCCACCAAAAAAGATCGGTTTTTTTTTCATTTGCAGGGATTTCCTCTACACGCTTCGCCTGCGCATCCACAAATTTGATTTTCCAGATCCGGGCAGCAAGCAGAATATTTTCATCTTCTACCAGTTGAGGAGAATAAGGAACCTCTCCGATATTGTTACCTACATGGACGAACTAAAAGTATCCTCGGATTGAAACATGCTGTAAAAATTGCGGCTATTGACCAGCTTTTCGCCCTCCACCCCAATAATCACCTCCTGCCTACGCTTCTCTAATAAATCAATTTCGATCAAATGATCAATGATTTCCTTTATCTCACTCCCTTTGATGTACTTGAATGTGGGATTTGTTCCAAGCTGATCAATTAATTCCGGGATGGGTAAGCCAGAATGCCCTTTGGTGATCGACAATGCCTGATGCAGCAAAATATCGAAAGGTCTTTCCGTGACTTGGGGAGGCTCTATAAATCCTTCTCTGTATAATAACCAGCATGCAATAGACTGCAGTAAACTCCATGGTTCAGTAGCATACAGAAACAGATTACTATGCTGATCGTCTTTCCTGCCACTTCTTCCTACGCGCTGGATCAGGAATGCAATACTATGGGTGGAATCTATCTGCACCACTTCATCCACTGAACCGATGTCAATACCCAACTCCAGCGTAGAAGTACAGGAAATACAGAAGTTTTGATAGTTTCCGGATTTAAGTCCAGAGGGGTATGATAAAAGTTAGCTAAGTAGTTCTCTGCTAAAAGGTTGCTGCATCTGAAGATTGTATTTTGTCAAGCAAAAGTAGATTATGCCCCCACGGCAAAACTGCGACAAGCTGTCGCAGTTGTGTATCTTCTGGATATTAGCGCTCTTAGAATCTCTTCACTCCCCATCCACTCTCTTCCTAGTTCCATTATTCGCCCTTCTCCCATGGAGAGTCAGGTGAATAGAAAGAGAGAAGTAAAAAGCAAAAATGGAAGATCTCTAAGCTAAGCCACTGGTGAGTCATTCCATTCTCCTTCAAGTTGTGATAGATTTGTATCTTCAAGAATTTAAACCTTTACTATGTTGAATATCCGTTCACTTTCCCTCCTATTACTCTACCTTTCTTTTTTCCGTATTCCGACTGTCATCGCTCAAGACTCAATCCCCTACCTCAATCTGCACGTTCAGAATGGGGACCTTCTGTTTATCGGGGCGCAGAAAGAACAATTGTCTGGAGCTATCAATAGGGTAACACAGCAGCAAAGTGATATATCATATGACCATGTTGGCATTCTAGAAGTATGTAAAGACCAGATCTATATCCTTCATGCCATAGGTAAAAAAGGCTCTGTCCGTGAACCATTGGATAGTTTGGTAAGCAGTAAAGATGGGCAAAAGCAACAGTTTGCCTTATACAGGCTATCTGGGGCAGAGCAATCGGCTGTCACTGAGGCAATCGATACGGCCAAGACCTTACTTGGCCAACCCTACAATTGGAGCTACGTGCTGAATGACACTTCCCTATACTGTTCAGATTTTGTGGAGCGTGCCTTTCGCCACGCGGAAATATTTGAATTGGAGCCCATGACTTTTATTAATCCAGCCACTAAAAAAACAGATTCCTTCTGGGTGAACTTCTATCAAAAACTTAACATGGAAGTACCTGAAGGAAAATTGGGCTGCAACCCAAACGGTTTGGCGGCAAATAAGCATTTGATACGCATTGGCTATCTGGAGTCAGTTACAAAGTAGTCGTGTACGGATAATGTAATACAGATCTTAACGCTCAATCTGGATAAACCTCATTATGGATTAGAAAATCTACTACGGCTGCTACGAATCCTAATGCATAGTCCGGGTTTAACCATGGACCGACTCCCCCATAGCATGGTGTTCAATTTCGTAATTCAATTCAGCACCTAAGAGAACTATAAAAGTGCTAATAAAAAGCCACAACATAAGAAAAATAACTGCCGAAATGGACCCATAGATTTCACCTAAATTCCAGAAATTACGGATGTAAAATGAAAATGCCCAAGAAGCGAGAAGCCACAAGGAGGTGGCTAAAATGGCACCCGGAATGACCCACATAAACCCGGGCCGCCTTCTTTTTGGTCCAAAATTATAAATCAGACCAATACTCCCCACCAGAATAATACCCATGACTAGCCATCGCAACCAACTTATAAGGTTTACAATGTTATCGGGTAAACCTATTTTCTCAATGATTGTCGGGAATGCCACGATCAATGCGGCACTTAGAATAATTAGTAGGATAGCACCAAAAGTAAATAATAATGTAAGCCCATTGTTTTTTATGATCCCCCTTTTACTTTCTGTCTCATAGGCAATATTAATTCCCCTAAACAAAGATTTTGTCCCTAGATTGCCAATCCAAATACCCAGCAGAATTCCTAAAAAAGTACCCCAACCTAGAGAGTTCCCCTCGGATTTGATAAAGTTATCCACCCGGTATTGTAGGATTTCATGGGTCTGCTCTGGCATCATCAAACTGATTTTGGATACCTGTTCCTCAATTTGCTGAGGGTCCATTACAAACCCATAAATGGAAATGAGCGCCATAATCGCAGGAAAAATGGCTAAAAAACCGAAAAATCCCACTCCGGCCGAAATAATTACTACATTATTTTCGTCAGTACGTTCTTTTACTTTTATAAAAATGCTCTTCCATTCAGAGAATGATATTTTAGAAATGGATTGAACCGTTTTGTGCATAATTCTAGGCTCGGTGAAATCGTCACTCAAGATACAGAATGCTTTTTTCTGCTTTTAACTAATCCCAACTATCTTTATTGACAAAGGAATAAATACTTTTCCAAGTCAGTAAAAAAAGAATGGTAAAGTCCGTGCCTGCGTAATCAAAAACTACTATCCCTTCTGGGGATAGAATACGTGAATAAGATGATTTACCCGCTCCGTTGCATCCTGCGATAACCAAAAGCTGGGGTTGTTCCATTATTAGTTAAACTGTGGAGACACCTTAGGATTCTTTGTCAGTGTACCCATGGCAGCTTTCTGCTCATAATTGCGGATCTCCTTTTTAATGCGCGGCATCTGGCTTTTCATTTTTTTAGTCAAATCTTCTATCTGCGCAGTAAGCTTATCTTTTTTCGTACTCATATCACAAAAATACTAAATTTTAAAATTCCCGAAATCAAGCTGAAATTGAAAATATAGGGACTTTTTGTACTTTTAAAAAAGTGAGGTAGTTTCATTACTGTTTGGCGTTGTAGAATCAAAAGTTGTTCAGTGTCCTAAAATACTACTTCTTCATCCTTATTAATCAGCAAAAGATTATGCCCCCAAGGATCTACTGTCAACTTAAAAGGATTCAAAACCCAGGCTGGAGATAAAGAAGGCTTGCTACGTTTCAATGATACATTTCAACTCGTTTTGGAAGAAAAGAAACCAGCCAACTTTTCCTCTTCTAAAAAAACTCCTCCGGTCATTTCCTGCCCATTGTGCAAGAAGGGAAGAATAATAAGAGGTAAAACAGCTTATGGATGCAGTGCCTACAAAGAAGGATGTGACTTTAGATACGCTTTTGATACCATCCGGAAAAAAGCGAACAAGAAACCATTAACCGTGGAGCTGGTGACATCTTTACTGAAGGAGAGTGTGGGTGTTTAAGTGGTTGGATGAATGATATAGGGGGTTTACCTTTAACTCCCCTCCTTGTTGCTGACAAGTTAACGCATATGCCATCTGGGACTAGATAGCACTCTGTTGTTCTAGCCATTTTAAAATCGCTTGGTTTGCTTCTTCCGGCTTTTCTTGCTGAATCCAATGACCACAATCCAGTCTAACAACATCCACATTAGGAACGAAATCTTTTAGATTTCCAGACTTTGGAATCGTATCCTGTTCACCATATATCATAAGGGTCGGCTGATGAATGATCGGGTTTGCCTC
>NZ_JAYEEY010000024.1:0-77910 GCF_035156415.1 Algoriphagus persicinus | reverse complement strand
CCTATTGCTAAAGAGTTAAACAGTAGTCAAAAAAATAGAGACCGATTTCAGGAAATCGGCCTCTATTGAATAAAAAAGGCTGTCTCCAATAATGAAAATCAATATGAGACAGCCACTTTTAAATTTTATAGTTGATATAATTATTCTGCGTCTTGACTGACTTCTGAAACCGATCTGAAGTTACCTTCCGGCAATTGCTCAGCTAGTTCATCCCGCTCATAAGGGAATACTTCAATAATGGGGCTTTCTACAATATCCGGTACCCTGAAACTTACAAGCATATTGCCTAAACTTTCCTGAATTCTATCGTAGGCTTCTTTTACATCGCCAGCTGTCACTATCATGTATTGGGTGACTTTTTTCTCTTTGCCACTTTCTCCATCAGCCACCATATAGGATATTTTGCACTTGTGCCAAACGTCCGCATCTTCATAAAAAAACACATCTACTATATTACTCTTGCTGATTCCGGTGACTTGGAAATCTCCTCGAATCTGAGAAGCAAGCCTGTCATACAGTATTGCTTCTGCTTCGGTAAAGGATACTGCATCAACTAGATATTGCTCGGAAATATTCTTAAGCAGACCCTGCTCATTTTCCTTTGCATATTTAACCTTGCACAAAAACCAAGTTCTCATAATTCTTTCAGTTTGGAATTCGAAGGTAAAATATATCCTTTGAAGCACAAGGGTATTTTCAGCATTAGAAACTGTCTGAAATGGATGGAGATGACTAACTCACTGATAGTCAAATCGATTTATTTGTTGGGTTATCCGGACTTCGAAAAGGCGAAATGGAAATATGAAAAGATTGTGGGGAGTAAAAGAAAAGCAGTAAATTATCGCAAAACCTAATGCATGCGGGATAAAATCTGGTACAGCTTTCCTGTACAATTATTATTGCTTCACCTGAGAAAGAACTTAGTGCTTACCCTTATCTGGGTAGTTCTGACTGGAGTTATTCTAGAGTACTTCGGTGTTGTATTGGGTATTCCTTTTCTTTTTCTGGATCCTGAGTATCTGCATCAGGTTTCCTGGGTGAGTTTTTTCTTGATGGGAGTAGGGTTTGCTGTGTTGACTATGGCATTTCATATGTCCACCTACATCATGGATGGTCGGCATTTTCCTTTTTTAGTCATAATAAATAAGCCTTTCATTCATTACTGTGTCAATAATGGGCTTATCCCATTGACTTTTTACGTGACCTATATTATTAGATTTGTTGAGTTTCAGTTGGGGAATGATCTTTCAAATGATTGGGAGGTATTGTACTATTTTATTGGATTCGTCGGTGGGGGAGTGGTGACCTACTCGGTTATTTTTGGGTATTTCTCCTTTACGAACAAGGATTTTTTCATTCTTTTTGCGGGAACTGTGGATAAAAGGCTTCGTAAAGTTCGCCTTACCAGAGCAAATGTGCTCAGTCAATATAAAGACCTTAAAAACCAAAAATATAAAGTCCTCTATTTTCTGAACATTCATCTTCGTCCAGAGAAAGTAAGGCCAGATATTTCCAGATTCGAAGGGACAAAATTGCTTCGGGTTTTTGATCAAAATCACCTTAACCTGTTCATCATTCAAATCGGCTTGATCCTTTTTGTTTTGTTTTTGGGATTTTTCAAAGAAAACCCTTATCTGCAGTTGCCTGCAGCTATGAGTGCTACCTTATTGTTAGCCATCCTTATTATGCTGGTGGGAGCTGTAAGTTTTTGGCTGAGAAGGTGGTCAACTTTTATAGTTTTTGCTTTTCTGCTTCTTGCAAACTATTTCAGTAATTTTAACTTTTTGAACCGCCCTCATGAGGCTTTTGGCTTAGATTATTCTGTGCCGCCCGTTACCTATAGTCTTGCGCACATGGATTCTCTTTTGACGCCTGAATTGGTCAAAAAAGACAGGGATAATGTTTTGAACATTCTGGATAATTGGAAAACTAAGTTTCCTGAAGAAGCTAAACCTAGGTTAGTAATAGTCGCCGCCAGTGGAGGTGGCCAGCGTGCAGCACTTTGGACTGTCAAAATCCTACAAAGTATCTATGGAATAGAGAAAGGAGAGGTATTGAAGCATACGGAGCTGTTTACTGGGGCGTCGGGAGGCGTTTTGGGCGAAGCTTTCTTCAGAGAAGTTTACCTAAGATCCTTGACCGATCCTACTGTGGATCCTATGGATGAAAAATATCTCGATCAAATCTCCGCCGATAATCTCAACCCGATTATTTTCACTTTACTGGTAAATGATCTATTAATCCGTAATCAAAATTTCGAGTACAATGGGCGTAAATATCTTAAAGACAGAGGATTTGCTTTTGAAAATCAGTTAAATCAGAATACTGAAGGAATTCTTGATAAGCCTATTTCTGCCTATAAAGCCCCTGAATTCTCAGGAAGTATTCCCCTGCTTCCAGTCACCACATTGATCACCAATGATGGTAGAAAGCTCGTGATTTCGCCACATTCCATGTCATTTTTTGGCACATCCATGCTAGGAAAGTTTGGCCCGGATGAGAAAAAGCAGACGATAGATTTCCTTAGGTTTTTTGAACATCATGATTCCAAGAACTTGAGGTTCCTATCTGCTTTGCGCATGAGTGCTACCTTTCCATTTATTACCCCGAATATAGAACTGCCTACGGAGCCAGTCATGGAAACAATGGATACAGGTTTGTCTGATAATTTCGGTATTCAAGATGCACTTCGATTTATGTATGTATTTCAATCTTGGATCTATGAAAATACCGGCGGAGTGGTGTTGATTACGATTCGGGATTCTGAGAAAATAACAGAAATAGCACCTAGTTTTCCCCCTCGGATTTTTGAAAAGATTTTCATTCCACTTAAAAACATTTATGCCAATTGGGACAATGTACAAACTATACAGAATGAAGTGCTTTTTAATTACATGGCAGAATCCATGCCCTTTGCGCTTGAGAGAATTGAGTTTGAATATGCCCCAGAAAAGGTGCAAGCAGAGGAATTGACGGAAAGTCAAGAGACCATGCAGCGAGCATCTTTGAATTGGCGGTTGACTGCACGGGAGAAAAAGTCAATTCTGGAAAGTGTCTATACACTTAAAAACCAAAGCTCATTGAAACGTCTGGAAGAGTTATTCACTAAAAATCAGCCTATTATAGAAGATAGCGTTCTGCTGAAAGGAGAAAACGGTCAATAAACGCCCCAAGGCAGCCCTCACTGAGAGTAGAGCGCGACGATGAATAAATATTAGAAAAGGATATCAATAAGCAAAGCCCCATTTTTTATAAATAAAATGCATCAGCCAAGCCGGACCTATCAGCAGAAACTGAAGATCTTTAAGGAATGTGGGTTTTTTACCCTCGATCTTATGTCCATAAAACTGCATGATCCAGGCTAGAATAAAGACGCCAAGACTAAACATCCATAGCTTTCCGGGCAAAATCAGATCAATAAAATTTGCGGATGCCAGACAAAGTGCCGAAAATAGGAACATGCCTAAGGTCAGCGGAATAGAAAGCATGAGATAATAAATCAGCACTAAAGCTAGTACTATCGTAGCCCAATTGGCGAAATAGCCCAAGAAAGGCAAAAGATCAGGAAGAGGTCCTGGGGGGATGCTAAAAATCAAGGCGACAATACTAAAAAAAATAGCAGGCACACAAAACCAATGGATGAGCTTGTTGGTCGTGTTTTGATGACTCAACCCGTATTCTTGGAATAACGCATCAATCTTTCTCATGGTGTTTTGGGATTTTATCGCTTAGATTGAATTAAAATACTAAATCTATTTTAATTCTTTTTCTAAAAATCGAAATGTTCAGCTACTGGGAGAAAAAACACTTTTTTGATTACGACCTGATTGTGGTAGGGTCTGGCTTTGTAGGGCTCTCCACAGCCATTCATTACAAACAAAAACATCCAAAGGCAAATGTTCTTGTACTGGAACGCGGGGTTTTTCCAACAGGTGCAAGCACCAAAAATGCAGGTTTTGCTTGCTTTGGGAGTCTGACGGAAATTCTGGATGATTTCTGGCAAATGACTCAGGATGAAGTTTTGGCTTTGGTTGAGCGGCGATACCAAGGATTGAACTCGATTAGAAAACAGTTTGGAGACAAAAATCTGAGCTATTCTCATTCCAACGGGTATGAGCTTTTGGAGGATAGCCAGAGCGGAGCCGTGGATCAGATGNGGATTGAACTCGATTAGAAAACAGTTTGGAGACAAAAATCTGAGCTATTCTCATTCCAACGGGTATGAGCTTTTGGAGGATAGCCAGAGCGGAGCCGTGGATCAGATGGCTGGAGTGAATAAGCTTCTCAAGCCAGTTTTCAAGCAAGATGTTTTTTCATTAGTGAAAAAGCCTGAAAAAATGGGATTTGCAGATCAAATAAAGTTTATCGTCAAAAATAAATTTGAAGGGGAATTGGATCCCGGGAAATACATGAGCGCACTTTGGAAACTAGCTCAGCTGCAAGGTATAAGCCTGCTATCTGGTGTTTCGGTCTGTGAAGTCAGCAAAGATGATGGGATTGTTCTCGCTGAAGATGGTGCTGGAGAAATAAATTTAGAATTTAAGGCGAAGAAAATTGCCATTTGCACCAATGCTTTTACGCAGAAGCTATGGTCGGAATCTGATATTCAGCCGGGTAGGGGATTGATCCTTTTATCCAAACCCCTCGATTTTGAGATTCCCTGGAAAGGCACCTTCCACATGGACAAGGGCTATGTTTATTTTCGTCAGATTGATGGAAGGCTACTGCTTGGCGGAGCTAGGAATAAAGATTTTGAAGCTGAAAAAAGCACGGATTTTACGGTAAACCCTAAAATAAAGTCCCATTTAAAGAAGCTTGCTGCTGAGGTGATCTTTCCGGGAAAAAGTATTCCTTGGGATACTGAATGGACTGGAATTATGGCTTTTGGCAAAATAAAAACTCCACTTATCCAACGGGTAGGCACTAAAACAGTGGCGGCGGTGCGATTAGGCGGAATGGGGGTGGCCATTGGCTGGCAAGTAGGAAAGGAGCTTTCTGTACTTTTGTCCAAGATGTAATTAATTTTTTTTATTAGATTCAGACTCTTAACTCACCTAACCCCGATTAATGCAAGGTTTAACCCGCTCCCCAAAAGTTGTTGACGCACTGATTCCCCTGGTTTTTTTGATAGTACTTTTGGTATTGAATATTCAAATTTTTGGCACGGATGGACTTTCTGGCTCCAATCAAATTGTTCTTATCCTGTCTTCGTTGGTAGCAGCTTTGGTTGCTATCTTTCGATTAGGGTTTAATTGGGAGACACTTCAGGATGGTGTCGTAAAAAGTATTAGCGCCGCCATGTCGAGTATTCTGATTCTTTTTCTCATTGGTGCACTTGCAGGGACCTGGCTGCTCAGCGGAATTGTACCCGCTATGATTTATTATGGCCTGCAGATATTAAGTCCAGCGATATTTTTGGTAGCAGCATGTATTGTCAGCGCAGTAGTTTCTATTGCTACAGGCAGTAGCTGGACCACGGTAGCGACTGTGGGCGTGGCTTTATTGGGAATAGGGAAGGCACTAGGATTTGAAGAAGGGATAATTGCTGGGGCGATTATTTCGGGCGCATATTTTGGGGATAAAATGTCACCGCTATCTGACACTACCAATCTTGCTCCTGCCATGGCGGGCACTGATTTGTTTACTCACATTCGCTACATGGCGAAGACTACGATACCATCCATTTCTATCACCTTGGTTATCTTTGTAGTGATCGGCTTGAACTATGAGGTACAAGGATCTGTGAATGACGTGCAGGCTATTTCAGATGTAATCTTGGAGAAATTCAATGTGACTGGGTGGCTGTTTATCGTGCCAATAGTCGTAATTTTCATGATTGTGAGAAAAGTCCCGGCTATACCTGCTTTGCTTACAGGGGCGCTTTTAGGAGGGCTTTTTGCCCTAATTTTCCAGCCTGATATCATTCGGTTGATTGCTGATGAAAATGCGTCCTATGCCTACCAAAGCTTCAAGGCAGTGATGATGTCACTATATGGAGAAATTAGTATTGCCACCAGCAATGACGTGGTGAATGAATTACTCATTACTTACGGAATGGGCGGCATGATGAATACCATTTGGCTAATTATTGCAGCGATGGTTTTCGGGGGAATAATGGAAGAAAGCGGTATGCTGCGAGTCCTTGCAGCAGCAGTGATCCAGAAAGTCCACAGTGTCGGGTCATTGATTGCAGCTACAGCGGCTACTTGTGTGTTCTTTAATATTACCACTTCTGATCAGTACTTGGCTATCTTGGTTCCTGGCAGAATGTATGCAGATGTATATAAAAAGCGTGGTTTAGCACCGGAAAATCTTAGTAGAACGCTGGAAGACTCGGGTACTGTGACCTCGGTGCTGGTACCATGGAATACCTGTGGCGCTACGCAAGCTTCGGTATTGGGTGTAGCGACTTTAACTTATGCACCTTATTGCTTTTTTAATATTATTAGTCCCTTTATGACTATTCTATATGGTTATTTCAGAATTGGGATTACCTATTACGATGACGTAAAAGAAGAAAAGTTGGCATGATTCCATTTAAGATCACAAAAGAAGAAGTAAATGCCCTTCCACTGGGACAGTTTGAGGGTGAGATGTTTTTAATTGATAAACTTGAAGAGGTAGAGGAGGTAGCAGAATTTCTTGTTCAGCAGCGAGTAATTGGCTTTGACACGGAGACTAAGCCGGCCTTTAAAAAAGGTGTGGTCAACCAAGTTTCGTTGCTCCAGCTTTCTACTTCTACTCAAGCATTTCTTTTTCGATTGAATGTAATAGGCTTTCCTGATACTATTCGAAATATTCTGGAAAAAGAGAGTATTGTGAAAGTAGGTGCAGCGGTTCATGACGATATCAAAGGGCTGGCAAAACTCACAGACTCTTTTTATGCCAATTCTTTTTTCGATCTAAATGATGAGTTGAAGCGAGTAGGTTTTATAAATATTGGCGTACGCAATCTTTGTGCGATGGTGCTAGGAATGCGTATTTCTAAGTCAGAGCAAGTTTCAAACTGGGAAGCCGAAAAGCTTACTATAAAGCAGCAGCGCTACGCAGCTACGGATGCGTGGGGATGTTTGGAGATTTTCAAAAAGCTAAAAGCTGAGGGCTATTTGGATGAATTGTTCAAATAACAGTTAATTCTAATCCGGCGATTTCCTCCAGGGAAGCAATGAGTAGCTTTTCCAGTCCTTTTCGAACTTCCAATTGCATTTGGCAATCCAGCGTCATTTCTTGAGATAGAATCTGCAAGTCATGGGTTTTTACGAGTTTCATGACATCATTCATTACTGGATAGGGAAATCGGATAGTAACGGAAGACTTTACTTGTTCTTCGAAGATCTCATTTTCCTGTATGGCTAATGCTGCTGAAGTTTTGTAGGCTTGGATCAGGCCGCTCATCCCCAGTTTGGCTCCTCCAAAATAACGGACGACTACGATCAGAATATTTGTCAGATTACTGGACCTGATCTGCCCCAAAATAGGATCTCCTGCTGAGTGATTGGGCTCTCCATCGTCATTGGCTCGGTAGTGCTCTCCATCTTTTCCAAGTGCCCAAGCAAAGCAATGATGTCTGGCGTCAAAGAATTTTTTTCGTAGCTCAGCCAAGTGAAATTTGATTTGCTCCTCATTTTGCACTGGGAAGGAGAAATAGAAAAACTTGCTACTTCTGTCTTTGTAGAGACCTTCACTGCTTCTGGAAATAGTAAAAAATGTATCTTCGAATCTGGACTCATCGCCTAAGTCGGGCATGGATTAACTAGGGTTGATCAACGGCGAATTTAAAGATTTAACAACTAGGTAACAGGTTATCTGTATGAATTAACTTAATTTTAGCTAGAGGAAATTTAAAACTATGTCCGAATCTATTGTAGCCAAAACCCCTTATGCATTCACGCTTCCTGGGCATTCGAATGAATCAGGAAGTCTGCACTATTGGCAAAATCTAGCGCTCTTCCCTGATGGAATACAGCGCTGCTTTTGGATCTCTGGGGTGAAAGAAGGTGACACACGTGGAAATCACGCACACTGGCAAGAGTCGCAAGTGATCGTGTCGATGGTAGGAAAGGTTCACTTAGAAATTCATTCCGCACTTGGAGAAATTCACCATTTTGAGCTGAATTCTCCTGAGCAGGCTGTTTTTATTCCTCCTTTAAATTGGTTGATCGCTAGATTCACACTTAATTCAGTTTTGCTGGGGATGTCTGATCAGGCGTTTTCAGAAGATGATTATATCAGAGACTTCGACTATTTTGAAAAGCTTCAAGAAAGAACTAAATGAATCCCACGAGCTTCGGGTGATTTCCTCCTTGCAAGAGGATAAGGATTATTTTTTGAGCAATTTCACTTGCGATGCGTATCTGGATCAGCTGGATTTTATCTGGGAGAAAAGGCGAAAAACCAAAGCGCATATAACTTTTGCAATTTCTAAAACAAATGCTGCAGTCTCCTTGCCGCAGGCACCATTCGGAGGTTTTTGGATGCAAGAGGGCTTGAGCTCGGCTGCTCTGCAAGGGTTCCTTTTGGCGATTCAGCGCGAAATGCACCAGCGCGGCATTACCTCTATTGCTATTACCCAATCCCCTAAACCTTACGTTTCACGGGCTGATTTGATCAATTACCTGTTGTTTAAAAATGGCTTTGAACTGACAAAAGTGCTATGTCATCATTTTTTCATAGGTAAAAAGAAGATCAATAAACTAGCACAAAAGGAGACTGCGAAGCTACAGTCAAAGGTTAAGGATGTGGGACTGAAAGTCAGTCATTCCTCCATCACCAACTTTGGGTTTTTGAATAAAATAAGGGCTTGGAACGCGCTAAAAGGCTATGAAGTAGCGATCGATGAGAATAGAATTGTACAGCAAGTCTCGGAATATCCAAACCGCTATTTCTTGATCACTATGAGCAAAAATGGAATAGCAATAGGCTATTCACTCGCTGTGAAACTCACCAGTGATTCTCTTTATTATTTTCTTTCAGCAATTGATCCAAAGTTTCCTGTGAAAAATGGTGGAGAGCTTATTTTAAATGAGCTTTTTCTGCTTGCTATGGAACAGAAAGTGGGTTTAATAGACCTTGGGTCATCAGACCTTGAGGAAGGGGCAAATCATAACTTGATGTTCTTTAAGTCACGCTTCTCAAATGATATCCATAGTAAGTCCACTTGGGTGAAGAAGATCTGATATGGAAAAGGAAGGTAGTGTTACGGTAATTTGTATTGCTTTTAATCATGAAAAGTGGATTGCAAAAGCGTTGGATAGTGTACTTGGTCAGTCTTATGAATATGTGGAATTGATCATAGCTGATAATGGGAGCTCGGACCAAACGGCTGGAATAATTCGGGATTGGGTAAGCAAACACTCTCTTAAATTCCCTGTTTCTACGATTTATAATTCAGCGTCCATTCCTTATTGTAAGCTTTTTAATGAAATGCTGAATCTTGCAAATGGAGAGTTTATCGTGGATCTTTCTGGAGATGACTTTTTGTACCCCCAACATCTTTCACTTTCACTCGACAGATTAAAAAGCATTCCAAACGCAGCTTTTGTATTCTCAGATGCGCACATACGTGAAGAAAATGGCGTACAAGAAAATTACTATCAGGAAAAAGAAAAGGATGAGCTGAAGGGTAAAGTCTTGGATAGGGACTTTTACCGAACGCTAATTAGTAAAAGTTGTATTTCATCACCTACGGTGATTTTCAGAAATCAAATGCTCAAGCAAGAAGGCGGATATGATTCATCTCTTATTTACGAGGATTTTGATATTCAACTGCGTCTCACTAATAAATATCCAGTTGTTTACGCTGACCACGTTGGGGTTTATAAGAGAAAGCACCCCCATTCACTTTCTGCCAATCAATATCGGTGCTACCAGTCTGAAATGCTTCCAAGCACGCTGCGCGTCTGTGAAAAAATCAGAGCTATGAATAGCACTTTAAGTGAAGATTTGGCTTTGCAAAAGCGTGTTCTCTATGAATTGAAGCATGCACTTTGGTCTGCAAATTTTGTCCCTGCACAGGGTTTTGTGAGGTTGGCTAGGCAGCTAGGGGTGGAAAGTATTGAATTTAGCCTCTATCAGCTTTGGCTTCGTATTCGGCTGGATGTCTCTTGGCTTTATGTCACATTGACTTGATCAGCCTACGATAACTTCTATAAATGGGGGATTAGAATAATATTTTTGACCTATGTTGAGTACGTCTTTTGCATCGAATTTTTTCAGAAAGGCCAGTTTATCTGCATAATAATCAAAGTCCATTCCCGAATGATACACTGCTTTGAACCTTTCCATCAAGTCAAAAGAAGTGCTGAATTGCTTTAGCATCTGCCCGATTAGATAGTTTCGGACCACTTCCAATTCTGCCGTATCAATTTCCACCTCTGTCAAGACTTGGATTTCATGATAGATTTCCTTGATTACATCTGGATAAAATGATTTTTGCACATCGGCTGCGATCATCCAATAGTGGGAATCACCTATTTCAGCTAGTGATGAGTGAATTCCATAGGTATGTCCCTTGTCTTCCCGGATGTTTTTGACAAGTCGGGAGCCAAAATATCCTCCGAGAATTGTGTTAAAAACAGTGAGAGCGATGAAGTCTGGATGTGTTTTGGGAATGGACCAATTGCCAATGCGAATACTGCTTTGAACAGATTTCTCTTTAGGTTCAGCTACTGCCATAAGTGTATTTATGCCAGGTAAAAGAACGGGAGCTGCGGCTACACGATTTGGTAATTGACCGAATAGATGACACAGAATTTCCAGTTCTTTAGAATCGAAATTCCCAGTCAAGAAAATTTCTAATTCTTGCCAAAGCATTGTCTGGTAATAAGAACTCAGTTGATCTATGGATACGCTATCCACGTGGCTTTCCTCTACTTCAGCCCCGTATGGATGTGTAGCTCCGAACAGGCATTTTCTAAATACTTGACTCGCTCTGGAGGCAGTCTTCTCTTTTTCTAATCTAATGATGAGTTTCCGCTGAGATTGACGTTTTTCCAACATTTCGATTGGAAAAGTGGCTTCAGTAAATATGGAAATGAATACTTCTAATACAGTGTTTAGGTGCTTCTTGGTAGATAAAAGCCCTAGTCCTTCATGCGAGAAGGATAAAATAGGATGTACTTCTGAGGCATAAAAATCAAAGAATTCGGCGATTTCGCCTGCGGTTTTATTTTTTGTCCCTTCCAAAAGCATTTGAAGTGTGAAGGAGGAAACAAGTGTTTGATTTAGGGGAAGAGATGCTCGTTGGCCCTTGCAAAGCACATCAATTTTAACAGCCTCCAAACCAGGGGTAGGGATATAAAAGAACTTGGCTCCATTGGAAAGCTGGAATTCCGATGGGGGCAATAGTTCAAAATCCTCAGGAACGTGAAATCCCGGAGCTTTTGACCTGTCTAAAACCATTTTTAATTAGGGATAGTGTACATCAAAGAGAATCGTAGAGTCTCTGCGAGTGGGTGATTTTGTTTTTGAGGAACTAAGTAGGAGAAGTCAAATCCAAGTTTTTTTAGATCAAAGCCAACACCCATGGTAAAGTATTTTCTGCCACCTTTATTTGGGTTTTCATAAAAATAACCAGTGCGTAGCGCAAACTTTTCGTCGTATGAGTATTCCACTCCGAAGGAGATCATGATTTCTTGTATCTCTTCTGAAAATCCTCCCGGAGCATCGGCAAAGGATCCGAACATCCCTGAAAGCAATGGGCGATTAGGATCTTTTCCATTGCCTGGTTCTATGATGAGATTTCCGTTTTCATCTGTTTCTAAAGTACCATCTTCATTAGTGGAGTAAATAGGAGGAGAAGGGACTAGAAGTTTGTTTAGATCCAATGCAAAAGTAAGCGTGTTCATAGGGTCAAGATCTATGGAGTAAGCTATGCCGGCTTTTAGATTAGTAGGGATGTAATCCAAATCATCCGCAGAATTATAGGTGATTTTCGGGCCAATATTCGTGATACTAAGACCCCAGGAAAAGTTGGTCTCTTTAGTCCCAGCGAAGCTTGGTTTCGAATAGTAAAGACCTACGTCTGTTCCAACACTGATACCGGGTTTGGCTTCACTGCCTCCTACCGATGAGATGTTGCCTGATAGGTTTGAATAAATGAAGCGGGCAGAAATCCCCAATCCTAAGTAGGAGGTGAGCTTTCTGGAATAGGTGCCGCCTATGGCAATATCCCGTGGATTAAATTCACCTAATGGGTTTCCTTTGCCGTCAGTTAATTGAATATCGCCCATATTGAAGTAGCGAAGGTCAAATCCAAATGCTGAAACTTCGTCAATTCTAAAATAACCAGTCAAGTAACTCAAAGACATATCATTGACAAGCTTGCCTAGCCAAGGTGAGTAAGAAAGTGAAAATCCAGTCTGACCTTCTACGAATGCAAGTTTACCTGCATTCCAATGAGCTGAATTTGCATCTGGCGAGGTAGCTACCCCTGCATCTCCCATGGCAGAATGTCTGGAGTCTGGAGCGAAATTCAAAAATGGTACAGCAGTAGTAATCACTCTTCGATCAGGGTCTTGACCTGAGATTATAGTGCTGTTCTGTGCATATGCAGATAAAGTAGCCAGGGTAAAAACTGCTATAAGTAAGTTTTTCCTATTTCTAATGGCCATTTTTTTCATTGAATCACGATTAGTCCGCTCACGGAATCTTTAGAATTATCAAGTTCTGACTGGAGCGTTAATTTGTAAATATAAGTTCCTTTTGCTGGATATTTGGTTTGGTTTTGTAAAAAAATCCAAGACAAACCCCTGATTGGAGAGTCAGCCTTAACTAAACGCTCACTTTCTGAAAATAGTATCTTGCCGTCTGTTTGGTAAACTGCAAGGGTTAGATTTAAGTTTTCTCCAGGTTGATTATGCTCAACCTCAAAATGACTTTCAACTTCGGTTGGATTTGGATAGGTCGTGTGATTAAGGATTCTAAGTCTATTGCTTCCTTGCACGAGGATTTCTTTACTCAACACACTCTGGTTTCCTAAGTTATCCCAAGCTTTAATAGTTACCAAATTCTTACCTTCTTTTAATCCTTTTAATTCGATATTTACTTTTCCCACAGTAAAAGAATTATTTTCCGACACAAACAAGTTGTTTAAAACAACAGGATCATTTTGATTTATTTGAACGGTTAAATTTTCTGCAGGTAAAAAACCGGATATATTAATACCACTTATATCCGAAAATGAGGCTTCCATTGGAACGGTGGTGGCGTAAAACGTAAATGGGGCTTCTACTTTGCCTGCAAAAGCAGCAGTTATCTCAGGTCCATTCGTGTCCATTGGAGAATTGCCGGAAGTACCACCTATCATAGGTGAACTAAATCCAAAAGCCTCCCATGTCTGATTCTGATTTTCACCGAAGATCCGTATCCTTCCTTCTCCAAATTCTAGATTTATATTTTTTGGAATAATCATCTTTCCTTTAATCTTTCCAGCTACAATTTTCCCTCTTCCTTTGAAGATCAGAATTTTTTCTTCCTTGAATTCTACAGAGCTACTCTCATCTCCCAAAGTTTTATTCGTAGTAGGTTTATCATGTATTTCGATAATATAAATCCCGTCAAACCTTGTTGAAATCCCTCCTGTACTTGGATTAATCACTTCTGCTTCAAATTCCACTTCTTGAAGAGCCGAAAGTGTGTCTAGTGAATTTTGATTTTTAGGATCTTGTAGTGAAGTAAATTTGATTTGGAATTCTGGCCTAGCTAGCTTCATGCTTGGATCAGCTAAGAGGCTGAAATTTCTGTTAAGGGCTCCGTTTTGACTTTTGTTTTTTGTGTTTCGGAAGATGCTTCCCAGATCTTGGGACTGTCCATTTTCCAGTCTGAAAACCTCCTCAATAAATGCTTTATTCAAAGAATAATTCACACTGCTGAAGACTGGTCTTCCAGTACTTAAAAGTCCTATAGCACCTTTATTTGGAGAAATCAATAGCTCTTCAGCTGCAGATCTCATAAATGGGCTGTCATGTCGTCCAAATTCACAGGTCGCAGTCATCCACAGAGCCAGTTGATCCTGACTAGCCCAATTTGCAATGTCCGATGCCAGGAAAACTTCTTCGGCTGTTAATGTAGTTTCGTTTCCATGACCTATATAATTCATGAGCAATGTCCCACGATCCAGTTGCTCCTCTAAGGCAGTTTTTGCCATGGGCGAGGATTGCATCTCACCATTTTTCTCTTGTTCAAATCTGTCCAGATATAATTTGACTTGCTTATAGTCTTTGTGGTTTTCACTCAGAAAGGCGGCATGAGTTTCTGAGTCTCTTAGATGGATATTGTTATCTCCATCATCAGCGAAGAAAGTCACTGTTTTTTTCCAGTCTCCAGCCTTGGGATTGCTTTCATAAGTAATGATTTTATCTACTACTATCTGGGCTTCCTGCGGATTTATTACCGGCAATCTCCCAACGCCAATTTGCATTTGTTCATCTCCCTGACGGCTTTCTTTCCATTCGCCTTGGCCAAATTCAAGTAGGGAAAAATAATCATCTGAGCTGAACGTCGTCAAGGGATTTAAACTGTTTCTACTGGTATAAATAGGTACAAGGTTTGGTCTTCCTCCCAAAATACCTTTGTAATCAAAAGTCCCTTTACCAAGGATTAAGACATTTTGAAGTTTTCCTCCTTGATGATAATGCCAAGCTATCAAATTGCGAATTGCAGTTAGATCGGGGTTGCCGTACCCGAAAGAATCGTAAATATCTTCGAGGTAAACAACCTCCGCATAGATACCCATTCCGATTTTGTGAAGACTGAGCTTCTCTGCGGAATTACTCAGTTTTTTAGGAGCAATAATTACTAAGTCTGGCCATGAGGATTGTGTTCTTAGAGTAAGGTTTACTGGTTCTATAGGTGAGATTTCGTTGGTTTCGGCCTCTCTGAAAACAATAAATTTCTGCCCAGAAACAATTGACCCTGAACTTAAATCAAGTGCTTTTGGAATGAAAAAATCGCTTACTTCCCAAACTGATAAAGCTGCCAATGGAGCTATAGGCATGGATGCGGGTTGACCTGAAGAATAAACTCCTTCATCTAAGGAATCACTGGAATGTGGAACGCCAATCCCTATAAATTCAAAATATCCCGAGCCATTTGTGTCTGAAGTTTGGAATGAAACTCTCAGCCGCTCTACTTTATTTCCAGCAGGCAAAAAGATTTCTTCAACACTGGATTCTTGACCTTTAATAGCGTAAGTACTGCTTGGAATTCCGCCGAATGAACTTTCTGCAATAATCAATTCATCCGCAGCCACACTTACTTTCGCTTGAGTGCTTGACCTACCCATTACTTTTGCGAATACTTTCCAGCTGGCACTAGAGCTTGTCTCTAGGGGAAGGGCATATCCACGCGTTATTCCTGGAGCCACCGCCCGCGAGTACCAAGCTCGGCCCGAATTTAAAATGTTATTTTCTTCCTCTTTGAGCCAGTTCCATTGGTAAAGAACAGCTGGAGCTAAAGTGCCTGCCTGTCCGGATACGGTTGCTATTCTCTTTGGATTTTGAGTTGTTCCAATCAGAAAACTGATGGAATCAGCGTATTGATGATGTCTATAATCAACCCCATCCTGATTAAATGTATAGCTATGAGGGGATGAAAGATATACATACAAATTACCATCTTTTTCCAAACTTGGAATTTCTTGCAAGTCTAGGTTATCGCTGTGCAAAAGTTGGGGCAGCATCCCTGGGTATCCAAATACTGCAAGTTCACTTACAGAATTCGCTCCTATTTTTCGGGCCTGAGCGGCAGTTATCTTATAGATACCTTCGTCTCTGATTTTAAATTTGAAAAATGAGTTTTGACCAGAAGCTGATTCAATCAACAGGAAGTTGAAAAGGAGAAAGAATAGTAGCTTGTAGTTTTGGCTATTCATTTGGGACTCTTACCATTTTCCACTAGTGATAAGCCTAAGTATGCTAGTATTACGAGTGGAATACCTGCCAAGCCGAACAGTAAGATAAGCCCGAGACCAATTGCTAAAAGCGCGTACCTGAATTTATTATCTATCAAGGAATAGGTCTTGAACTTCAATGCGATTAGTGGTATCTCAACAAGTAATAAAATTGAAAATACCCAAGCTATTACCACTAAGAAAAAAGGGGAAGTGAGCCAAGTTCCAACCCATGGCCATTCGATGGCAAAGCATGGTAAGGTGCTGATAAATAGTGCGTTTGCAGGAGTAGGTAGGCCAATGAATTTATCGCTTTGTCTGGTATCCAAATTAAACTTAGCTAATCGAACAGCTGATAAAAGTGGGACTATCAATGTGAGGTAGGGTAGCCAAACTATGTTGCTGTTGACTTGGGCCATTTGGAAAAGGATCATCCCCGGAAGTACACCAAAAGACACCAGGTCGGCTAAAGAGTCGATTTGTTTCCCTAGTTCGCCTTGTACGTTTAGCAGTCTAGCGGCAAAGCCATCAAAGAAGTCAAAGACCGCAGCTAAAATGATGAAATAAGCTCCTGAAACAATATTTCCATTGATCACCCAAATAATTCCGATTACTCCTGAAAGTAAATTGAGTAGGGTTATTGCATTTGGGATATGAGATTTGATTTTCAAAGTCTTGCATTTATACCCACAAAAGGGTTATGAGTTTTTTCAAAAGCTATTGTAGTTTCAGGGCCATGGCCAGGGTATATGAGTGTTTCATCAGGAAGTGTGAAAAGCTCCGATTTGATCTTGCTCAAGAGTAATTCATGGTTTCCACCTGGTAAATCTGTGCGACCAATACTGCCTCTGAACAGCGTATCTCCGGCAATGCATTGATGTGAAGCTTCATGATAAAAGACCACATGACCTGGAGCATGCCCGGGTACAAAGATGATTTTGAGTACTTCATCACCCACCTGGATCTTTTCTCCTTCGATCAGATACCCATCTGCTTCACTGCTTTCATAGCCTACAAAACCATAATTGGGAGCATAAACTTCCACAGCCTTTAAGACTGCAGCTTCATCTTTATGAATCAGAAGTTCGATTCCGAACGTTTTTTTTGCCCATGCATTTCCCAATACATGATCAATATGGCAGTGTGTGTTGAGTAATTGGTGGATTCGAATCTTTTTCTCAGACACAAAGTCCAGCAACTCTTTTCGCTCTGCGAGATCAAAACAACCCGGATCAATTAACGATCCATTGCCTTTTTGGTCATAAATCAAATAGGTATTTTCCTGAAAAGGATTAAATGTAAAAGACTTAATATGAAGCATGGGAAATGTATGTCGGTATTGGAACAAAATAAGGAATTAAACCTTTATTTTGGGCTATGGAAATTGATTTTTTGCTCATAGGACAAGGACTTGCCGGTACAGCTCTGGCCTATAGACTGAAGCAAGCTGGAAAGAAAATCAGAATAATCGATCAGCCTGGAGCTAATAATTCGAGTAGGATAGCTGCAGGACTTTTCAATCCGGTGACTGGCAGAAAGATGGTTAAGACCTGGAAAGCTGATTCGCTTTTCCCAGTGATTAAGCCATTTTATCAAGAATTAGAAAAACTAACTGGCAGTAAATTCCTGACTGAAAAAGCTATCTATAGGCCATTCTTGACGATAGAAGAGCAAAACGAGTGGATGGGTCATAGTGCTGATCTGGGCTTTTTGCCTTATTTAGAAGCGATTCATTTAGAAAGTCAATCCGAATTTCTTAAGGATCCCTTTGGTGGAGTAATGTTACGTAACTCAGGATGGCTGAATATCAACAATCTACTTGATGCAATGACTGCGTATTTAAGAGAGGAATTGATCTTGGAAAAATTTGACGAGAGCTTACTTGCACGACAGGAAGAGTGTTGGTCTTATCGTGAACTTCAGACAAAAGCAGTGATTTACTGCAACGGGCTGGGAGCCATGCATTCTAGGTTTTTCGATTTCCTGCCTTTTGCTCCTGTCAAAGGAGAAATTTTGGAAGTGAAACAAGAATTTACTCCGGATTATGTGGTGAATCGAGGCGTTTTCAGGGTGCATTTGGGACAGGGAGTCCATCGCGTGGGATCGACTTATACCAAGCATGACTTAGAGATAGGTGCGACAAATGCCGCAAAAATGGAGATTTTGGAGAAGTTGACAGATTTGGTACGACTACCAGTGGGGGAAATTATCAGTCATAAGACAGGAATCAGGCCTGCTACCAGAGATAGAAAACCTTTTTTGGGAAAACATCCTACCGAGGTAGGCGTTTACTTATTCAATGGTTTTGGAGCCAAAGGCGTATCTTTAATTCCTTATTTTAGTGAGCTAATGGTTGCATATCTACTAAATAATAAGGCTATTGACCCCGAAGTGGATATAGCTCGGTATTTTAATTATATTTAAAAACATCTTTCAGCAAATCGAATGCGATATCACCTTTTCAGAATTTTAGTTTTTGCTGGGTTATGGCTGAATTCTTTTTTTGCCCTTGCTCAGTTTGATCAGGAGCGTTTTGGGAAAAACAGAATTCAGCACCAGCAATTTGAATGGTATTTTTATTCCTCGAATAATTTTGAGGTGTACTACTATGACCGTGGAGGTGCAAATGCCAAAATGGCCATTGATTATCTGGAAAGTGAGTTTAATAGACTTACGCAGATGATTGGTTATGTGGCCTACACTAAACCTAAAATATACATTTATAACTCTCCAGAAGAGCTTTTGCAGAGTAATATCAATCTTAACAAAGAGGAATATAGTGAGCAAGGGCAAACCAATTTCAACAGATTATTGGCTGAGGTAGCTTATAAAGGTGAAATTGACCTATTCAAAGAGGATTTGATTTATGGAACAGCGAAAGTTATCATTGAAGAAATGCTGTATGGATCGTCTGTGTCTGATGCTTTCCAATCCAATCTAACCAATAGTTTTCCAGAATGGTATGTGGAAGGTATTGCCTTGTACCTGGCCAAAGGCTGGAGTCGGGAAATGGATGATTTTATCAGGCACTATTTCCAAGAAGACGAAACCCCAAAAATTCTCAAGTTGAAGGAAAAGGAAGCTGCCCTGGCTGGACAGTCTGTTTGGAATTACATTGCCGAAAGGTATGGTAGAAGGTATGTTTCTAGTGTTCTAAATCTGTCTAGAATAAACAGGAATGAGGAAAATAGTATCGCAAATACGGTTGGGCTTAATTATAAAACCTTTAATGAGGACTGGAAAAAGTATTATTTGGATATTAATAAGCAAGTATCTACCACTTTTAAAGATCCGAACAAGGGCGCCGCTGTAGCAGAAACTTCTCCGAAATTTATTGGCGCTATCAATGATATCAAGTTCAGCCCAGATGGCTTGAATCTGGCCTATGTGATCAATAGTGGTGGCAAATACAAAGTTCAGATTAGAGAGGTTAGTTCTGGACGAGAACAAACAATTTTTGCAGGAGGAACATCCTTGCAAGACCAGGAGGCAAATTTCATCTCACCGGTAATCGCCTGGAGAGATTCTGCAAATATTGCGATAGCTTCCTTCAAAAGAGGATTTACTACACTGAGATTGAGATCAATAGATGGCTCCAATCAGGATAAGATTTTCCTGAGGAACATTACACAGATCCTTAGCCTGGACTTTAACAGTACTGGGAAAAATATGGTGCTTTCGGCCATCTCAAACGGAAAGTCTGACATCTATACGCTTAATACCAGAGGGGCGGGAAAAAGGTTGACAAATGATTCGTTTGACGAATTGACTCCAATTTTTTTAAATGATTCTACGATTATTTATTCATCAAATATGACGAATCTACCAGATTCGCTTCTAGGGAAGAATCTAGAGATGTCATCATTATCAAGTTATTATAACCTCTTTATGGTGCAAGTGACAGATACTATAATCACGAAGAAGCTGACTAATTCTAATAGTAAGAATATCAGACCTCGAAAGGTAAATAGCAATTCAATTGTTTACCTAAGTGATCTCAGTGGAATAAATAACCTGATGCGGATGAGTATAGGAAATCAGGTTTCTAACCAGATTTCAGCACTTAACAAAAGCATAGAAGCATTCGATGTCAATTCTAGAATGAATAGAATGGCTTATTCTGTTCGAGACGGAAGGCAGAGCTATTTGGTAATAGAAGGTTTTTCCAATGCTGATCAATTTACTCCCAGTACACCGAGAATACAGCTGGAGCAAGCAAAGAGTTTGAATGAACGATTGGCAGCTAGAAGGCTTTTGGAAGAAAAGGAGACGAGAGAAAATCTACCAACAGTAACTCAGGATGCGAATCTTTCTACCCAGCCTTTAACCAAGCTCGATACGATCTCAAAAAATTCAACCTCTTCCATTGATCTTAAGCGTCTAAGTTTTGAGTCTAAAAATGGAATCAATACCGACAATTACACATTCGATACGTTGCCAAATAATCTTACCTCACCTGTAGCTGCAGCAGCTGAGAACAAGACTAATTTGCTAGATGCATTTAGGAAGGAAAGTTTAAAAAAGAGAGTAACAGGGCCTAGGCCAATGGAGCCTCAGTTTTTCATCAACAATATCAATACCCGATTTGTCGTAGATCCTTTGCGAGGTTTTGGGATTGGTCTTACTGGCAAAATGACTGATTTACTTGATAATCATTCCTTTCAAGGTGGTGTAATGACTACACTTGACTTTAGGTCTGGAGGCGATGTCTTCTTTGAATATGAGTATTTGAAAAGTAGAGTTGATTTCAAAGGGAGATTTGATCGTAAGACAATTCGTGTTACCGAAGGAGATATTACATTTCAGAAATATGTGCTGACCAAAGTAGAAGCTGCGATTTCTTACCCGTTGAATGCAAACGCAAAATTCACTCTTTCTCCTTTTGCAGCAAGAACACAATATTTTAACCTCAATGCTGATTCCTTAATAAGCGGTCAAGATCCAGATCAAAATCGGCTAAATGTCAATTATGTGGGAGGAAAGGCAGAATTCGTTTACGATCGTACGCAGTCTCTGGGGCTTTATTCCCAGACTGGATTCAAAGGTAAAATTGGCTACACGCAGTATCAATCTTTCAACAATAAGGAACGTTCATTTGGGAATTTCTATTTGGATTTGAGAGAATACAAAACAATCCATAAGAATATTGTCCTTGCTGCTAGATTGTATGCGGGATCATTTATGGGAAATAATCCGCAGACCTACCTGCTGGGAGGAATGGATAATTGGCTATTCAATGAGTTTTACTTTCCACCATCCAATAGACCGGAATCTTCACCTATAAGAAACCCAACCGGCACAGAAAATTCAAATGTCCTTTTTGCAGACTTTGTTGACTTGAGAGGATATGACTATGATGAAATTCGCGGCAGCAATATGATCACATTTACTGCTGAGTTGAGAATTCCTGTTTTCTCCTACCTGACCAGAGGGAATATCACTTCAAATTTCATTCGAAACTTTCAACTTATAGGGTTTTATGATATTGGCTCGGCATGGAATGACTCCGCCCCATGGGAGCGCGTAAACGATCAAAACACAGAAGTAATTAATACCCAAGGATCCCCATTCACTATTGTGCTTAATAATTTTAACAATCCTTGGCTACAAAGTTATGGTGCAGGATTGAGGACAGTGTTGCTTAACTATTACGTCAAATTTGATGTGGCAAGACCAATTCGAAATTATGAAGCGGAAGACTTAAAGTTCTACGTAACTTTGGGCTTCAATTTCTAACTACATATTTTAAGATGATAAAATCAATGACCGGCTTTGGAAATGCCGGATTTGAGGATGAGCGAATGGTGATCCAAGTGGAGGTTCGTACGCTCAATTCGAAATTTCTGGATCTTTCCATCCGAAGTCCCAGACAGTTTAACGATAAGGAGCTAGAAATTAGAAATCTAGTTCAATCCATTTTGGACCGTGGTAAGGTGAGTATTTCGATTGATTTCCAATCTAAGGGGTCTGTAGAAATGCCAGTGGCCATAAATGAAGATTTGTTTAACCTATTCTACCAAAAGTATAAAGACCTTGCTGAAAGTGTAAACGATAGTTCTCAGGATATTTTTAAGCTAGCATTACAATCTCCAAGTGTAATTACACAGTTGACAGGTGAGGAAAGGGATGACCAGGCAGATTGGGATGAAATCAAAAAAGTTTTGACAATAGCTTTAAATAAATGTGACTCCTTCAGACAAGATGAGGGGAATTCTCTGGAGGAGAAACTGCAAGGAAATATCAAATCCATAGCTACTGGTTTAAAGAAAATTGAGGGGGAAGAGGGGAATCGAAAAGATAGAATCAATCAAAAGATCCGAAATCATTTCAATGAATGGCTGGACGAGAATTCATTTGATGCTAATCGCTTTGAACAGGAATTGATCTATTATTTCGAAAAACTAGACATTACCGAAGAGATTGTTCGGCTCGGCACACATTTAAAGTATTTCGAAAAGTGTCTTGATGAAGAAAGCAGCCAAGGCAAAAAGCTAGGTTTTATCAGTCAGGAAATAGGCAGAGAGATCAATACCATTGGCTCGAAGGCAAATGATGCCGGAATGCAAAAACATGTAATCCTAATGAAGGACGAACTTGAAAAAGTGAAAGAACAATCACTAAACGTATTATAGAAAGAGGGGCCAAGCAGCCCCTTACTTTTTGCTAAAAGGTATTTTTTTGTCTAGTTGAGCTGAAAGCGGATTGGCATAGTCATACGAGATCGAACAACACGACCGCCAATTCTCCCAGGATTCCAAGTTGGTGAGTTTTCTATTACTTCCTTCGCGACTTCATCACATCCACCACCAATTGTCCTCACCATTTCTATGTCCTGGATAGAGCCGTCAGTATTCACTACAAAGCGGACTATGACCATGCCCTCTATCCCCATTCTTTTGGCTTGTGACGGATAGATAAGGTTTTTGTTGAGATAGGCATGCCATGCATCCATATCCCCTTTAAACCTAGCCTGAACGTCCACAAAGTTTTCTATTTTATCAATTTCCTCAACTATCGGCGGAGCAGTCATCTCTACTTCTGGGATAATAGTGTCCTCAATAGTATTAATATCGAGTTTGATGTCGGTGATTTTATCGATTTCAATATCATCTGGAATGATATTCACTTGTATGGGAGCTGGTGGGGGAGGGGGTGGAGTGGTGTGGATTGTGATAGGAATATCTAGATCATCCCAATCATCTTCCATTCCATCAAATGTCTTTATAATTTCTTGATCTTTAGCTTTCCATTCAAAAGCTATTAAAACTGCGCCTAGACTGATTGCCAGTCCCAAATTAAACAAGGTGGCTGACCATCTTTTCAGATCTGACCTTCGGTTTTTTTTGTGTTCCATGAGTGTATTATTAGAGGTTCGAAAAAACTATTCTAATAAATTACACTAGATAACTCACTGATACTAATCTACTAACACTATTTAACTAAGCTAAAAGTTGTTAATGATTGGACAAAAAAAAGACCCGATTTCTCGGGTCTATATGATTAGCTAAGTTTGAATCTAATCGGTAGTCTCATACGCGTACGTACTGGCCGTCCCCGTTGTTTTCCTGGAGTCCAATTAGGAGCTGCTTTTACAACTTTAACTGCTTCTTCGTCACAACCTCCGCCGATTCCTCTCAGTACTTCTACGTCTTGAATAGAACCATCAGTGTTCACTACGAATACTACGATTACGGTACCTTCCACTCCCATTCTTCTTGCTTGAGTAGGATATTTCAGGTTATTTGAAAGGTATTTGTTCCAACCTGCCATTCCTCCTGGAGGGTTAGGTTGCGTCTCTACTACATCAAAGATTTTATCTACTTTTTCCTCTACGGGTGCTTCAGCGATTACCACTTCTTTGATTACTGTGGTTTCCTTCACATCTACATCAAAGTTAACTTCGATTTTCTCTTCGATTTCTACTTCATCAGGAATCTCCTGAATGATAGGCTGCTCGATAGGGGGTGGAGGTGGTGGTGGTGGCTGCTCAGTGATAGGAATATCTAGCAATTCTTCGAAGTTGTCAGTTACTTGACCAAGGTCTTTCAATGAACCATCGTCAAATGACTTCCATTCGAAGGCAGCAAGGGTAGCACCTACAGCTACTGCCAAACCAAGGTTCAGGAACATTCCTGACTTTCTGGTTAGATCAGCACTGGGAGTCTTTTTTGCTTCCATGATAAGTTTGGTTTATAAAGGTTAATTTTTTTCTATTTCAGACTAACAATTGTAATAATTAATAGGCATTAATCCAAGCCAATCTTGGTAGTTGGAATCTTAAAATATGCTAATAAGCCTACGATTCCACCTATTTCATTGACTATCATATCCATATAATCAAAAGATCTGTAAGGGATATACAGTTGTGCGTATTCCAAAACTATTCCTGCGGCAATACCGAAAATCAAATAGTTGCTGAGAACTCTTCCGTGTAGGCCATTTACAAAAGCCCTTTTTACGCCTACCCCACACCAAAGAAAACTCAAGGTGCCAAAACAAACAAAGTGAATAAGTTTATCCGCGAAGTTAAATGATGAATCAGGGAAGTTATTCCCTGGAGTCAACATGGCTGCGGCAATGAATAAGAGCCAAATTACTGCAATTCCTAATCTCAAAATGGTTTGTTTATTCTCCTACTAAAGCTGCATACTCAGAGGCAGATAGTAAATCAGAGGGAAGATCCCCAGTGATTTTTACTTTGATCATCCAGCCTTTTTCATAAGGAGATTCATTCACAAGTTCTGGAGAATCTTCCAGATCAGAATTTAATTCCAAAATTTCACCAGATACAGGCATGAATAAATCAGAAACGGTCTTTACTGCTTCTACTGAGCCAAAAACTTCGTTGGTGTCTAATGTATCACCGGTTGTTTCAACTTCTACATAAACGATATCTCCTAGTTCACCTGCGGCAAATTCAGTGATTCCAATAGTTGCAACATCACCATCAATTTTAACCCATTCGTGGTCTTTGGTGTACTTTAGTTCTTGAGGGAAATCCATATTTGTGAATAGTTATATAGGAGTCAAAATTAGCAGGAATCAAATCAGGATGAAATCTATTGTCCTAAATTAAATCGAAGTTGGCCACCAAAAGCAGTGGAAGTTCGCTTATAAGCTGTCGTCACTCTAGGGTCATTGATCGTTCTGTCAAAATACAAGGTGAGGTTTAGGTTTTGGTTAATCAGGTAGGAGATGGTTGGTCGAATCGAGATATTTAGATTTCCACTAGTAATGGTGCTGCCTTCTTCGATCTTTCGCTGGATTTGGGTGGTACTCACTACCTTAGAATCCAATTTGAACTGCAGGTCATTTTTGAGAACTGTTTGTCTTCCTTGGAACTTGAATGGGATTTTCATGCCTGCTTTAGTATATCCTAGCGTCAATCCAAAATCATTGCTTTTCTGTTCTGTGACCTGCGAGTTGGAGAAGTTCAATCCTAGGTTTCGTTCCTTATTATACATGATAGCTATATTCAGTCTGTCTTTTGTCAACATATCTATCCCGATCAGCGGGCCAAATCGCTCCGTGAGTACGACCTGATTCAGCACGTAAATTGGGATGTATTGCCCTTCCGTATTTACTTGTGTAGGTCTTGGTATTTGCTGTAAGGTATAGTAGAGCTCTAGCCCCTGCTGATATTGAAGGGAGTTAGAGAAATTACTCGCATCATAGCTTGATGTGTACATATGTTGGATATTGATGCTACTGAATATCTCGCTTAGCCCTTTGATTCTGGAAAGTCCACGATAGTCCAATCGCCAATTTGGCAAAGGAGTTTTAGGGAAAGGATTCAGGTTGAAAGTCGTAGCATCTTTACCTCTATAGGCTGAGAGGAATGCAGGTATCAATACATCTTGGCCATTTATGGCATATTCTCCCCCAGCATCCATGGCGTCTAGCCTACTTTTTATGATGGCTCTGTTATTTTCGAAATTTGTGAAAAGAGGTGAGACATTATCAAAATCATCTTTGCTGAAGCTGGTGCCAAGCATTATCGTAGTGACACTGTAAGCGCCTAGTCTATTAGGGCTTATGGATTCGTAAACTCCCGGATTTACCATGGAGTTCCTGAAGATTTCCTGATAATCGCCCACTTCTCGTTTGGAGGCATTTAAGGTAATTTTGAAATCCTGGAATGGCTCAATCAAACTACCAAACCTCATGTTTACTACGCTACTTTGCCGGAAGGTCTGCGTGAGCTCACTGCTTGGCGCCATGATTCCAGCCTGTGCGAATTGATTTCTGATACTAGGATCCTGACTACCTAAGAGAAAGGCTAAGCCAGGGTTGTCAAATGCTCGATCCATTCCTAAAAGCCCTGTATTTGGCATGTATCCGGGCAAGAAAGTTCCTTCAATTTTACCATAATTGAAGGTGACCTCCTTTACCATCATAAGTGATTTCAGGAGTTTATTAGTGAAAGGAGTACCGATGGTATCTTCAGCTTGTGTCCCTGACCTACCTGGGATACTTGGTCTTTTTGGGGCGTTTAATGCGGCCAGCGTTTTGTTTTTATTATATAGTTTGATTAGATCTAGCTTACCGTTGAGGGATTGGTCTCTGGTGTTTTGAATGGAATTGCCAAGCGTGTCCTTTTGCCCTATAGCTCCTGTCAGCCAGGTATAAGTAGTGATGTATTTATAGTCTGCTTTAATCCAGTCGGTAATAGGTGACTTGTCTAGTGGCAGCGTGTAGTTAAGATTTATGCTGTGGTTATAATTTGTACGCCGGCCGAATCTCCAAGCATTGTACCTGACAGAATCAGATTTTTGCTCTGTATCCAAGTTGCCTTGGGGTTCATCTACTATTGCCATTACACTTCCGGTATAATCTACACGAAGATTTTTAGTCAGGTCCCAATTCACCGAATAAAAGCGATTTATAAAGAAGCTTTTTTGGAAAAGTGGGTCCACTCCAACCGTACTGAGCTGATCATTTCTATACTGGGAACGCAAATGCTTCCGATCTATATCTAATCTCGCCAATACTAGGGTAGGCGATAGGTTCAAGTTGAAATCTTTAATCAACTGCAAATGCGGAGAGTCTAGAAAACCTGCGTTTTTGAACGGTTCTATAGCGAGAGGTTTTGGTTGGTAACTGTAGGTGACATTGCCGCGATAGGTTTTGTAGCTGTAATCCTGAATTTGCGCATTTGTCTGATTCATTATTCCAAATGCATAGGAAAAAGAGAGGTTGCTGAGGTCATAAAAATGGCTTTTTGCATCGGGATTGGTCTTGATTTTCCGTACGTTATTGAAGCTTATGTTTTTGCGGTTTACTTGATCCAACGCAATTTTTCGATACGCATCTTTTTGATCTTGCGTCTCAAATTTTTGCAACGCCACCTCAAACGGTACATCAGGATTCAAAGGATCGTATTCAGGTTTTGTAGTGCTATTTTCCACAGAAAAATACATGGGAATACTCACACCTAGTCCTTCTGGTAAAAGTTTGTGAATGTCCACATTGGTGGAAATATCATACTGAGTGGTAGCAGATCTTGACCGTTGAGAAAGTCTCGTTTCTAATCCTCCAAAGCCAATGGAATTATGTCTTATCGAACCAGAAACTACCGCTACATCAGCGATTTTCACATTCATGAGTGCATTTGCCGCCCAGCCGTTCGATTTGGTAAACCCTGTCACCCGCAGCTCATTTGCCCAAATACAAATGCTACGACTTCCACCACCATTTGTACCGGGATTTCGCACACCTATCATAGAAGATTGGGATTGATTCAATTCTGGGCGACCTACCACTGTGACAGTGTAACGACCCACTTGCTGTGAAAATGGAATATTTAACGGTACGTGCTGATTGTCACGCGCTACTTTCACTCCTACTATTTCCTGGATAGCAATGTCGATTTCATTTTCTGTCGGCCAGATCTGCGCTGGATCTCGTGTACCTTTTGGCGTGATCAAAAGCGGTACTTCTATTTCGTAATAGTTATCTGTATTATCTGTGCCTAATCTTAAAAACGCTGTAATTTCTCCATCCCTAGCGTCTTCACTGTCGGCATGTAGAAACATCTTGATTCGCTCAAACTGCACCAAATCCAACGTGACATTTTTGAAAACTGCTCTGGCGTCTTTAGCTCCAAGGTCTTCTATACAAACTCGTAGTGACTGCTCATTTAATCTTCTCTCTACAGTTGAGGTATTGTCACGGTCTCTGATAATGCCTGGAGGAAGCACATAAGGGCTTTCGGTGGCACTTCCTTGACTGTTTTCCTCTATACTCACTACATCCACAGTGACATTCGAATTGTCAGGCTCGGGGATTTCGAACAGCCCTCTCTCAAAAAGTGATTCCTGAAAAACTCTCCATTGGCTGCCCACCATTCGGAAGTTGGCCATTCTTAGTACTACTGGTTGCTCAAAATCAGTCAGATAGGTTCTGAACCATCGAATGGATTTGAATCCTGTGATGTCCCCTTCTACACGGTCAGGCTGACGAACAGGAATGCGGAATAAGTACCAATCTACATTTTCACCATTTACATTAGCGGTAGTTTTGTCTACGATATTATTTTGACCCACTACCATGCTGCCTGGCTTCAGATCCAGTTCGTATGAGTAGTAATTCTCCAGTTCGTTGATGGTGTTATCCGTGTTCAAATCCTCATTATCCGGAGTATTTGATCCAGATGGAGTGTAGGGAAGGTTTTCATTGGCAGCTACTGGCGTATTGCCTTCCATTCCGTTGAATTTTTTATATCGCTCTAGGATTTTAACGTCGTTTTGATCAAAATTATCGTCTAAGTAATATTTGAATAAATCTCCTGAAACATCTTGGAGAATTTCATTTCTAGCAGTTGCATTTACATTTAAGCGATTTAAGAATCGACTACCGAAATAAGTAGCTTCATCTTCATTTTTCAATCCATCCAAACCGACATCCTGATTTTGTCTGGATATCTCTGAATTATCAAAAGCCGGCAGTAAATATTGTTCACGGGTAATTCTTCCCCACTCATTTTGCCCTGTCTCGGCAGGATCACCATCTGCTGGAAGTCCATTTTCGAAAGCATGGCGACCATCTTTCAAGATATCCTCGGAGATATCTCCAAGATTGATAAAAAGTTTACCTCCCGTTGTGTTGTTTTGATTAAAGGTACCGTCCAACACCCGGCCATTTTCCCCTTCAATAAATGGATCCAATAGCCAGAATTCTATGTATTCTATATTTGTGCGGTCAAAATCAACTTCGGTAGTTATAGCTCTGGTTACACCACCGAAATTCATTTTTGGATTGGGGAGCAATCCGTTTGTAGTCAGGTCAGTATTGTAATTATACATTCCTCGTTCACTTGGAAAGTATGCTAGTTCAAAGAGAGGCTCAGGTGTAACAATCACCTCTCGATCTTGTTGAGGGAAGATCTCCTGAGGAAGTACTCGTCTTACATAGTGATTTCTACGGTCTTCCCGAGTGATATTAGACGGAACTCCCGGGCCACTTTCTCTATAGAAAATATTATCAATATTGTACCAAGCCACTCTAGCTCTGCGGTAACCAGCTCCTAGATTGTCTTCAGTTTGGTTACTTAGGTCAAATCTATCATCAGAGGTTTGTGGCGTAGATGACAGCTTCCAGTTTTGATTGGCAGCTCCCCCCAAATTGTATGGAGTAATAGCTGCCTCAAAATCATCTATATACGAAGCTTGCTCTCCATTCACTCGATTGGATGTTCCGGGAATGAGATGGGCGAACTCTCCACTGATCTGCACCAGAGAGGTTTCCTTGGTGCTGGTAAAAGGAAGTGCATCGGCCATTTTAGTCAGCCAGCGTGATTCATCGCTGAAATTCCCATCCAATCCCCAAAGGCTATTTCTTAACGTCTCACTTCCCGTTGCAATTCTGGTGACATTTGGCCTTTCATTCAAAAAAAGAAAAGTACCTCCTACGTTAAACTTGTCACTGAATAAGTAATCCATTCGAGTCCCTAGTAAACTTCGCGTTTGGAAGGACACCAAATCAGCTTTTTCAAAACTCACATTGATTTGTTTGCCCGACTGAAGTATGGCATCATTGATTATGACAAGCCTTCCTACATTATAATCTACGGTAAAATCTACCCCTTCAGTCAGTGGAATATTACCTGCCTGCACAATCACCGAGCCAGGCGAGATATTAAGTCCCGGCAATTGGATCTCGCTAGCAGAGCCGGCCGTCAATCGTCCTTTGATGAAATATTTGTTTAGCCTAGTGACTAGCTCGGCATCTGCCTGGGTCGTTTGGTATAAGGTATCGTAAACGTATTTTTCTTTGAGGATTACTTCTCCTGGCTGAAAATATTTTTCAAGGTTCGAACCAAAAGGCTCTAGCACAGGGAAGACCAATAGTCCTCTATCTGTGAGTATGGTTAGTCCTTCTACAAAGTCGAAATTCCCGTCCGGTGCAGGGTCATTTTGCGGGTTGAGATTGTCCAGCCCTGTGAGCCTGATCAATGGTTTGTCTTTGACTTCTGCACCCTCAAGTAGTGAAGGATTGTCAAGTCCCGTACGGTCATCTCTATAGATTACCTGAAGCTGAAAACCATCCCGAGTAATTTGATTTGCATTCAGGCTATAGACATTTTTCATCATTAAATCCCAAGTAGGTACTCGGGTATTAATCCGAGCAGGACGAAGAAGTTTCATGAAAATCAGCTCATCTTCCAGTCGGTTTTGATAGTCTTCCGTTAATTCACCGACTTTATACACTTGCCCGTTGTAAGTGTATTCGTAGGAAACTGCCAGAACCTCATCATTTTGAAGTCTTCTGAAAAGTGATAAATAGCCGAGTTGGGGGTTAAAAAAGTATTCAGTTTGATCTAACTTCCTCGCTCCATTGATTTGTTCAAAATCTACTCCTTTTCTGAGCCCCAAGCTTGATTCCATCGCTCTCGACCCAGTATCAAATGGGCGAAAAGCGAGGTTAGTGGATAGGTTTGAATATAGCTTATTTGCTGAATTCCCCGCAGGTGCAGCGGGGTTTCCTGGCCCAATATTGGGATTTGTAGGATTGAGTAACACTCTTCCTTCACCCAAATCCATGAATGCCGCAAAGTTCCGAAGCGTTTGAGTATTGGCGGCGCGGTTCATAATATACACCTCAATTCTAGTCACATTCACACCGGAGAGAACCTGCGGAAGTCCTCTCAGCCATCTTTCGTAATTGTCCCGGAAGAAATGTGCGATAAAGAAATGCCTATTGTCATCGTATTTCGAAGCCTGAATATCAAATGATCTACCTTGACCATTTGCATCGATTGTTAAATTATCTCTGCGGCCACGCTGAGTAGATGCGACAGCTGTCACACCGAATTTACCGAATTTGAGCTGAGTTTTGACCCCGAAAAGATTTTGAGCTCCTTGAATCAGTCGATTCTGAACCGGCATGCTGACATTACCGATTTCAATGGATTGAATGATATCTTCTTCGAAACCATCGAATTCGAGTTTCATTTGATTTTGAAAATCGAAAGAATTATTTGAGTCAAAATTGGCTCCGATTTTTACTTTTTCTCCTAATGTCCCATTGACTGCCATTTGGATCTGCTGATCAAAATTGAATCCTCCGTTTCGCTGCTGTCGGATAGGAAGGGTAGGATTATCCACGCGCCGGAAAATAGCCCCGAAATCTAAGTTTACATACCCTGATGGGACGATGTTTATTTCACTCCCTCCAAAAATCCTATCAAAAGAAGGACTGACAACAAGTGGTGGAATTAAGCCTCTTCCTTCTACAGCACTTTCTCCATCGCCACCACGAGCCCTGCTTCGCCAATATTCCTGCCGGACTTTATATTCTTGAATTCTAGAAAACTGTTCGAAATCGTATTCTTGCTCATTGCCTATTCGTACGGTATCAATCTGATCGACGACGTTGTATCGAAGCGTGGAATCAACCTTTACCACCACATTTTGGGTGATGGGGTTAGCTTGAGAAAATGGGGCTTTTGACTGTAAAAAAGGGTTGCGAGATGGATACAGAGGGTTTGTCCTCAGATTTTGCCAGAGCAAATACGAGGGGGTTAGTCTCCTTAGATTCAATGAATCAATCCGGGACTGAACACTGTCAGGATTGGTTTGTTGAGCCTCAGAAGTGGAATAGGCTAGCAGTAGACCAAAAAGGATGAATAATTCAGGCCAACTACCGAGAAACCTCCTCCCGCAAAAAGTCAGTACACTCCAAAAGTTCAATACAACTTAAAATTATGATGTCTTTAAAGATGCTTTAATTAAATCTTCTAATGAAATTTCTCCAGTGGTTTTTTTGAGGACTGTCGCTATATTCTTCTCTGCGGCAGCTTTAGGAAAACCAAGTGTAATAAGTGCTTGTAACGCTTCTTCGCGGATTTTATTGCTAGATTTCAAGAATCCTAGATTTGCTGAAGTAGCTTCAGATCCACCTTTACCTACTTTGTCCTTCAATTCTAAAATTATCCGCTGGGCAGTTTTGGCACCTATGCCTTTGACATGCTGGATGGTAGCCACATCGCCTGCCAGAATAGCCTGCTCTATTTCTGCGGAACTTAGCGAAGAAAGAATCATTAAGCCCGTACTTGGGCCTACTCCATTAATAGAAAGCAGCAATAAAAAAAGACGCTTTTCATTGGCTTGCTTAAATCCAAAAAGGGTGTGTGCATCTTCTTTGATATGAAGGAAGGTGAGCAGCTTTATTTGCTCCTCGTCCTTTATTTCGGTATAGGTTTGAAGTGAAATCTTCACATGGTACCCAATTCCATTTACGTCAATGATGACATAGGTAGGATCTTTGAATGCCAGTTTCCCGCTTAGGTAGTCGATCATAAGCTGCTGGTGGATTGCGCGTCAACTACAGCAACAGCCACCATATTTACGATTTCTCTGATAGAACTACCCAGCTGTAGGATATGCACGGGTTTGTTCATTCCAAGCAGAATCGGACCGATTGCTTCAGAGTTTCCTAGTTCGGCCAGAAGCTTATAAGCAATGTTGCCAGAACTCAAATCAGGGAAGATTAAGGTGTTTGCTCTTTTGTTGATGAGTTTGGAGAATGGATACATTTCTCGTTGGATGTCTTCATTGATCGCCACATTTGCCTGCATCTCTCCTTCGATTACCAAGTCTGGGTATTTTTTCTGTGCAATGGCTGTTGCTTTCGCCATTTTTTCAGAGATATCTCCTTTTGCCGAACCAAAGTTAGAATATGACAGAATGGCAATTCTAGGCTCCATATTAAAGAATCTCACTGCATCCGCAGTCAGGCCGATAATCTCCACCAATTCTTCTGCTGTAGGGTTGAGATTTACTGTGGCGTCAGCAAAGAAATAGGGGCCTTTTGGGGTATTCATTATGTACATACCTGCGACACGATTTACGCCGGGTTTCACACCTATAGTTTGCAGAGATGGCAATATTGTTTTAGGATAATCACGGGTAAGACCAGAGATAAATGCATCCGCAGCGCCCGATTCTACCATCAATGCACCGTAGTAATTTCTCTGGGTGACCAGCCGGGAAGCATCACCTATAGTCATTCCCTTTCTTTGCCGCTTTTGGAAGAGCATGTCTGCAAATTTCTTCAGCATCTCTTTTTCTTCCATAGGATCAATGATGGTGACGTTAGTCAAATCCAGAGAATTGTCGGCTATGAGTGATAAGATCTTTTCTCTATTACCGAGAAGTATTGGTTCTCCTATTTTTTCATCTCGGATGATCTGCGCTGCCTTAAGGATTTTTCTGTTATCTGCTTCTGCGAATACAACACGCTTCGGATATTTTTTGGCTCGTGCTATTACGACCGACATCAATCTCTGGTCAATGCCTATTCTCTCCTGAAGTTCTAATTCGTATGCTTCCCAGTCTTTTATTGGATATTTGGCCACTCCAGTCTCCATTGCAGCTTTAGCTACGGCAGGAGCAATGGTAGTAATCAATCGAGGGTCAAGAGGCTTGGGAATAAGATATAATCTACCAAAGCCTAGTTTGTCTTCTCCGTAAGCTTTATTTACAATATCCGGAACGGGCTCTTTTGCTAGTTTGGCTATGGCATGAGCCGCTGCAAGTTTCATTGTTTCATTGATGGCAGTAGCTCTCACGTCCAACGCTCCTCTGAATATGTATGGGAATCCCAGTACATTGTTCACTTGGTTAGGATGATCAGATCGTCCTGTCGCCATGATTAAATCCTCACGGGTGGCAACAGCAAGGTCATAAGATATTTCAGGATCAGGGTTGGCCAGGGCGAAAACAATTGGATTGGGTGCCATTAATCTCAATTGATCCTGATTTACTATGTTTCCTGCAGATAGTCCAAGAAATACATCTGCATCTTGTAAGGCATCTGTAAGGGTATAAAGATCTCTGTCAGTGCAGAATTCTCTTCGGATTTCATCCAGATCTGTTCTATCTGACCGAAGAATTCCCACGATGTCACATAGGACAATATTCTCTTTTTTAATTCCGAGGGAAATGTAGAATCGAGTACATGAAATTGCAGCAGCTCCGGCACCGTTTACAACTAATTTGATTTTGGAAATATCTTTTTCTACAATTTCCAAAGCGTTCAGTAATGCTGCCCCAGAAATGATTGCAGTACCATGCTGATCATCATGCATGACTGGAATTTTCATTTCCTTCTTGAGTTCTGTTTCTATTTCAAAACATTCAGGTGCTTTGATGTCCTCAAGATTTATACCGCCAAAAGTTGGCTCTAAAGACTTTATTATTTGGATTAATTTTTTGGGATCTTTTTCATTGATCTCAATGTCAAAAACATCTATTCCCGCAAATTTTTTAAAAAGTACTCCTTTCCCCTCCATTACGGGTTTGGATGCTTCAGGGCCTATATCTCCAAGACCCAGCACTGCAGTTCCGTTAGAAATCACGCCGACTAAATTGCCCTTGGCAGTGTATTTATAGATGTTTTCTACGTCTGCGGCAATTTCCTTGCATGGTTCTGCTACTCCGGGGGAGTAGGCTAGAGCAAGATCCATTTGGCTAGAAAGCGGCTTAGTGGGGATTACTTCTATTTTGCCAGGAGAACCTTGCGTATGATAATTAAGTGCGTCTTCCTTGCGGATTTTGATTGCCATAAAAGCTCGTATAATTTGGGGTTAGACCCCCCGGTCTTCTTCCCAACTCACATTAGTGTTGAGTAGAATGGTTTCTATTTCACGGAGGGCATCTCTATGTATTTCATTTGGATAAAATACGAAGCCTTCAATGTAATAAAGTTTTCCTTTTTTCTCATCAACCATCAAGTAACCCAGGTAGGATCCACCCATGCTGATGTTGTTGGTTTTCCAGGAACCTCTCATTTCTGTGGTAAAATTATCATTAATCACCATGTTTCTGAAAGCAGGAGGGATTTGTTTTTCAGATATCACATAAGAAGTGGGGTCTTCGGGATCACCGAAAATATGTTGTTTCGTAATAGAATCCCTGAGCGCGAGGATGTTTGCAGGAAATGTTTGCTCTTCAGAGGTATAATCTGTCTCATAGAAAAATAGGCTGATGTCAGCTCTATTTCCACTTGGAGTGATTTGTCTAACCCAGAGAAAGTCCTCTTCAGACTTTGCTACTTGATAGGAGGCAGGCACATTGATTTCTATTCCAAGATTCTTTTTGGCTTCGAAAGATGCTGCTGAATTTTTTCTGGCAAGAATGATTTTTTCCAATCTACCTCTTTCTCGTACTTCGAATAGATTCTGTATTCTACTTGCGTTTTCCTTGAGATTTTCTACCAGTTGCTCTTCTGTATTTCCAAATAGGTATAATACTTCCTGACCGATCGCATATTCATCCTCCATTCTCAAGGAATAAATATTGGGGTCATTCATCGCTTTTTCTTTGGATTCCTTGGAGAACTGTGCGTTAATTACTTGACTTGCTGAGCCCTTATCATCAAAGGTTGTGACGTATATCAGGTTGGTGGACATCTTGAGGATACGGGTCATCGCTCTAGGGTCCACTGTGTTTACTTTGAATTTTGCTTCAGATCGAATCATTCCCGGTATGTCGGATTCGAAAATTTCTTTGAGCTGATCTCCCACAGGCCCGACCCATTTTACAGAGTCTATTACTAGGATGATTTCCCCAATCGAGCCTCTTGCTTTTGGTTTGGAGCTATCTGCAGTAGTTCCATCAGTTTCGCAAGAAGTTAGGATTATACCCAAAACTAGGGCTAGGAGAATGGATGCAAAGGTCTTCATTTTTACTTGTTTGGTTCTTGGATTAGGTCAAATTAATGACATAAAAATACATATCCTTATTTAAGGTTGAATATTGCCAATAGTTAAAAAAAATTAACAGTTTAGAACTGATTCTGATCTGAATTAGCCGATTATAAGTTTTTGGCCTGGCTTTATGTTGTTGGAATTGAGGTTATTCAATCTCTTGAGCTGTTCCACAGTCAAGCCTTCATGTTTTCTGGAAATAATCCATAAAGAATCTCCCGGCTGCACCGTATAAGTGGTTTGTCCTGAGGAATTTGTTTGAGTAGATGCAATGTTCCCGTTCATTCCGGCATTGATTCTTAGAGTCTGACCTACTCGAATCAGATTTGAAGAGAGGTTGTTCCAAGACTTGATTTGACTAACAGTAACTCCATGACGCTGGGCTATGGATCCCAATACATCTCCAGATCTTACTTTATAGCTAATGCCGTTTTGCCTGATATCCTGAGCCAAATCTTCAATGGATTGCACTTGAACAGTGGAGGCTAGCAATACCGTTGGTGCATTATTTAGAGAATCATTTAACCAAGCTAGATTTTCTTTGATGTAGGGGGCTTTGGACTTCGGGATTCGAAGTGCCATACTTTTATTGGTTTCGGGTATTTTATTATTCTTTATCGCAGGATTTAATGTTTTCAAATCCGCTAGGCACAGGTTGGTGAGTTCTGCGAGTTTATCCAAGCTAAGTGCACGATCAAAACGGATTTTCTCATATTCCACGACATAGGTAGGGTCTTCCGGGTGAAAGTTATGCTCTTGTAGATGATTTAAGATGTAGAGCATTGCTTGTACCTGGGGTACGTAGCTGCGGGTTTCCCGTGGTAAATAATTGTAAATCCCCCAGAAGGTTTTCTTACCACCTGATCTTCGGATAGCTTTTCTTACGTTCCCCGGACCACAATTGTAGGCAGCCATGGCTACTTCCCAATCACCAAACATGCGATGGAGTGATTTCAGATACTTAGCGGCAGCTTCTGTAGAAAGTTCAGGATCCATTCTGTCATCTACCTCATTGTTTGTATTCATACCGTACATTCTACCAGTAGCCGGCATAAACTGCCAAAGCCCCATCGCACCGACCCTAGAACGGATTTGTGGATCGAGTCCAGATTCTATGATTGATAAGTATTTGATTTCCAAAGGCATCTCATGTTTTGTCATCATTTCATCAAACATTGGGAAAAATAGCTCTTTACGTGCCAAGACCATTTTGGTGTAGTCTCGGTTTCTTACGGTGAAGTATTGGATAAAGGAAAAAATACGGTCATTCAGCTCAAAGGACATTTCGTGATCCATCGCTTTCACACGGCGGTCTATTTCCTCAAAAGTGAAATCGGGAATGTATTCGTAGTGATAATTGGGTAAAACTTCCTCATCTAGCAAAGGTGCTACCGCTACTGATTCGTCATCCTGAGAAAAGGCTTTGGACAGGGGGATCAGACATGTAATAAGCGCAAGTGTGATGATTCTGTGCCAAGGGGTTTTCATTGGGATATTGGTTTTATGATGTCAATTCGGTTAAATAATTACTAAATGCATAGAGTTCTGCCTCTTTGAATGAGTTACTGATTACTTGCAATCCAATCGGCATTCCTTGTTGATCTCTTCCATTTGGAAGAGAAATAGCGGGTACTCCAGCTACGGAAGCTTGAACTGTAAATAGGTCCTCAAGGTACATAGCCACAGGATCACCTCTATGCTCACCAAACTTAAACGCTGTAGATGGCGTCGTAGGCATAATAATATAGTCAAAATCATTCAAAAGGTTTTCTGTGAAGTCTTTTATTAATCTTCTGACCTTCTGTGCTTTGGTGAAATAGGCGTCGTGATAACTAGCACTTAGCACAAAAGTGCCAAGCATGATTCTACGTTTTACTTCCTCCCCGAAGCCTTCACTTCTCGTCAGCTTATACATACTTTCTAGGTTGTGGGAATTTGGACTGCGGTACCCATATTTTACTCCGTCAAAGCGGGACAAGTTAGAACTTGCTTCTGCAGTAGTGAGGATGTAATAGGTAGGCAAAAGGTAATCGAGAAGAGGGAAATTTACTTCTTTTACGGTGTGTCCTTCGGCGGTCAGCTTATCCAAAACAGCCAAGGTGTTAGCTTTGATTTCTTCTTGAAGAGCTGGAGACTCTATCGTTTCTTTGAGGTATGCGATTTTTGCCTTTTTCTCAAAATGTAGTAATTGGCTGTAGGGAAGCACAGATTTTCTAGAAGACGTGCTATCGTATTCGTCGTGTCCTGCCATGATTTCCATCACTAGGGCATTATCCTTTACCGTACGTGAAAATACTCCGATGCAATCAAAAGAAGATGCGTAAGCAATTAATCCCCAGCGAGAAACGCGTGAATAGGTTGGTTTCATGCCAATGACTCCTGTGAATGCAGCTGGCTGTCTTACAGATCCTCCAGTGTCAGTTCCTAGGGAAACTGTACAGAGGTTGGCTTGAACGGCAACAGCCGATCCTCCAGAAGATCCTCCTGGGACGCGTGATTCATCTGCGGCATTTAATACCTTGCCATGTACGGAATTCTCATTGGAACTACCCATGCCGAATTCATCACAATTGAGTCTACCGATGATTATAGCATCCTCGTCTAGCAGTCGCTGAATAGCAGTAGTAGTGAATTGAGACTCGAAACCTTGTAGGATTTTGGAGGAGGCATTTGCCTCATGGCCGGTGTAACAAAGAACATCTTTAATACCGATGACCATTCCGGCAAGTTTGCCGGCATTTCCATTTGCCAATTTCTGATCTATCAGGTCGGCTTGAATTAAAGCGGATTGCTCATAAACTTCGACGAAGGCGTTGAGATGCGCCTTCGTCTGAATGTTTTTAAGATAATATTGGACTATAGTGCGACAGTCTGTTTCCTTCTTTTCGAGCGATTTTTTGATTTCGTCGAATGAGATAAATTTTCCCAATTTCCTTGGTTTAAAAGATTACTTTTTCTTGCCGTCTTTCAGACCTTCTTCTAGGTCGTTTTGAATGTCCTTAGTAGCATCTTTAAATTCTCTGATACCACGTCCAAGGCCACGCGCCAATTCAGGTATTCTTTTAGCACCAAACAATAGAAGGACGACCAATACGATCAGTACGATCGAGCCACCGCCCATGTTTTGAATGAAACCTAATGTAGTCATGATGGTGTGTATTTAAGGGTAAATGTGATTACAAAGATATAACTGTGATCCGCTTACACAAAGTTCAACGGGAAAGCAATACATCTTTTTTTTGAATATACGCAATTCTCCGCTACTTGGATGTAAGCCATGCAGAAGGATTCATAACAGTCAGTCCTTTCCAAGTCTGAAAATGTATTCCTGCTTGGCCATCTGCATCTGTAGCGACCTGACCAATTACGTCTTTTGCACTTACAGTTTGACCCGATTTTACAGAAATGGTTTTCAACTTGCTATACATGGTATAATATTCACCATGTTTGATGATGACAGTTCCTCCGAAGCCGGGCATAGTTGTGATTTTGGTCACAGTACCATCGAAAACAGCCCTGACATTTGAATTAGGCTGAGTTCGGATATCTACTCCATCACTTTCCATGGTAATCCCTTTCAGCGTAGGGTGGGGGTAGGTGCCAAATCCCTGAGAGACAAATCCTGTTTCCACTGGCCAAGGTAATCGGCCTTTGTTTCCTGCAAATGAATTGGATAAGGCTGCAACTTCAGGGGTCATTGGCATACTACTTCCGGATGATTTTGTTGCAGTGCTGTTTTCTTTTTTAGCGGCAGCTTCTGCGCGGCGAATCTCATCTTCGATCACCTGCTTGATCATTTTATTAAGCTGATCCTGCTGTTTTTTGGTTGCAGTAATTTGCTTTTTTATAGCCTGTTCTTTACTGGTAAGTGTATTTACAAGTCCTTGTTGTTCTCGCTTCATCTTGTCTAGCTGAGCACGTTCCTTTTGCTCTTCAACAAGAACCTTTTCTTTTTCGACTTTTTTCTCGTCTAGCAAAACTTGCTGATCGGTAAGCTCAAGGCTTAAATTTTCGATTTGGGCTGCTTGTTGTTTGCGGCTGTCTGTGTATTGCTTTAAATACATCAGCCTGGCATAAAGCTGATTAAAATTGGCTGAACTGAAGACGAAGGAAACGATGGACAATCCGCGATTGAGTTTAGAGGCATTGTAGATCATTCGTCCGTATTCAGCTTTCAGTTCCTTAAGCTGACTTTCTAAGCTTAGGATTTTAGACTCGGTTTCTTTGATCTCTTGGTTGATCAGCTTTACTTCTCTATCCAGTGTACTAACGAGTCTATTTTGAGTTTGGAACTGTCTGGTGACAGCATTTAATTCGCCTATGGTGTTTTTCTTAGTAGCTGTGGTTTGTTTTAGAATTTTATCAAATTCCAGCAAGCGTGCTTGCACTTCAGCTTTCTGTTTTTCCAGTTGCTCACGTGTGATTTTAGTTTGGGCGGCAAGATCTACTGCCGAATAAAAAATCAATCCAATCAGAAGGCTAAAAGGAATAAGGTATTTGCGAAGCATGCAATTCAAAATTTGAAGGGAAAGCTAAGTGGTTCGGAGTAAGGATCGACTGAGGTCCATTCTACGTGGATAATGGTATTCTGCCCACCTTCTGGGAGTTGATAGGCTAGCTTATAGAGTACTTCCAAAGGGAAAGGCTTTGAGTCCACTTCTTGAAATGTAGCATAGCTGGCAAGTAAAGACCCCCGATCATCCAGCGAATTGCTCACTAGCTCGGACACCTTTCTGTGGTTGACATCGACTTTGGAGAAATACCTTACCTTGTCCCGAACCTGGGTCAGTTCAAATGATTTGCCCACCCTAACTAATCTATCTTTGTAATCTACCTCATGTGGAGGGTTGGCAAAGAGCACATTTTGGAATACATCCAAGGATAGTTTCAGACCATAGACTGACTCAAATTCCTTGAAGGTCAGGTTTACATCCTCTTGTCCAATTCTGTCTTTGATCTGGATTTTTTCCTGTGTGATCAAGCCTCTTACCGCTTCCATTCCTAATCCCGGGGAAATAATAAACCATAGCACTGAATCCTTTTTTGCACGAAGGTTCAAACTTCCACGAGTGATTTTGCCAGTCTCTTCTTCGATGACCACTTTTGCTTTGGCGCTCATGAATTCATAATCGGTATAAACGGGAGAAAAATCTTCCATTTTCCCATCGGCCTGAAAGACTATCGTCTTTTTGGAGCAGGATAATAGTAAGCCTAAGCCTATGACGAGCACAATTCCTGCAAAAAGTTTATTCATGGTATTTTCCTTCTTTTATTTTCTGTGAAAGTTTTTCTGACGCTTCAGGACTTCCTGCTGCTTTTTTCCAATAACTCAGTGCTTCGTTCTTTTTGCCGAGATGAAATAAAATATCACCATAATGCTCAAGCATCACAGCACTCGGCTCAGATTCATGCTGCAGGGCTAAGTCCATGAATTTCTTGGCACCCTCGTAATCTTCCAGCTGAAACAGAACCCAAGCGTGTGTATCAAGGAAAGTGCCATTGTCGGGAAATCGTTTGACTACTTTATCAGACATTGTCTTTGCCTGAACCAAATTCTTCTTTTCTAGGGAAAGGAAATAGGAATAATTGTTCAAGACTTGCTCATCATTGGGATTAAGCTCTAATGCTTTATCGAAATTCCGAAAAGCTTCTTCCTTTTCTCCCAAATTATAGAGAGAACTTCCGAGAGATCCGAAAGCGACCTGATCTAGCTGTGGGTTTTTGTTGGCGTTTAGATCTATCGCTTTTTTAAGCGAAATAACGGCTTCTTCGTCTTTCTTTTGGGCGGACTTGACCACGCCATCGTAAAACCAAAATTCTGGATTTAGTGGGAATTCGTCCACTCCCAGAATGGTGAATTTTTCCAATTCTTTGAAATCTGCATTTTCTCCGAAAGATCCCAAAATCACTTGCTCAAGCAATTTGGCATTCTTAGGCTTGATCAAAAGTGATTTTTTGAAGTAATCTATGCCTTCTTCAGGTTTTTTGTCTTGGATTCTACGCTCACCTAGGGCAGCATAGATGTCAGCATTCTCTGGACTTGAGGTGGTCATCAAACTTTCCAAACTATCCAGCAAAACCTTTTGCTCTTGGGTTTTTATTTCATTTGAGACACTGATAAAAGCCTTTGATTTGACCTCTGGGTCAAGATCCGGACTATCAAATGCTAAATAAAGATAGTGGTTTGACTTCTTGATTTCCCCTTTATCTTTATACAGGGTGTGGGCTGCCATTTGCAATTCTGGCTGGTTTGGATATTTTTTAATCTCGCCTAAAACGACCATTAAAGCCTGATCTACACGGTTATTATTGTATAATATCTCTACCAGATTCATCACATAGGCAGGATTGCCAGGACGAGCTTCCATTAGTTTCTCACCTTCTGCTATCGCTAGGCTCAGGTTGTTATTTTTTAAATAAATCCGCTGCTTCTGAATGGTAATCGGCTCCATCACACCAAAAAACTCTTCTGCACGATCCAATACAATTAAAGCGTTGTCTAGTTCTCCAGCATTCAGGTAGATAGAAGCTAAATCCAGGTTGTATTGTTGGTTGTTTTCGCCATCGGCGGTCAACTTTTCTAGAATATCCGCTGCTTTGAGTGGCTGCTTGAGATTTGTGTATATCTCAGCCAGCATCAGAGCATAGTATTTATTTTCACGGTCCATTGCCGCAGCTTTGGTAGCATAAGGCATTGCCTTCTCGGCCTGATTTGCCTTTACCAAAATCTCCGCAATTTTATAATGGATTGCAGGCTCTTCCGGTGAGAACTCCAGTGCTTTTTGGAAATAGAAATAGGCTTTTTCTAAATCATCAAGTACAAGGTTTTTTTCGCCTTCAATGAAATAGCGAGTGCCTTGGGACTCATTTATCTGAGCCTTACGCTCTTTCTTAGAAAGTCTATCTTGGGCAAAACTTGCGGTGGAGCCTAAGGTGACTAAGAGGAATATGAGAAGTGTTTTTTTGAAATTCACGGGAAATCTGGACTGCTGCTTGAATTCACAAACATAATGCCTTTTATGCAAATAGGCTTTGAATATAGGTAGGAATGAATTACTTAAACCCGGATTATGCAATAGGTTTCGAAATGAGGTATGTAATTGCAAGAAAATCAGGCTGTTTGGAGACTGAGGCATAGCACCGCTATGGTGAAGTCGAAAACAGTAATGTAGTGGCTGATTTTGAAGCAATTAAAGACCGTAATAACTTGTGCGCCGTGGCGTAGAATTGCTAATGCATAATGCGGGTTAAAGATTTATAGCGTAATACTATTCGGCTTGTAAACGCTTCTTGTTGCATAAATGATCCCAGATTTATAAAAATTAAGATTAAAGTGTTTTACTTTTTGGTAAATAGGACTTGATCTGCTCCCTTTCTAATAAAAAAATAAGTCCCAGATAAATAAGGATTAGACTGTTTTTGACAATGAAATTGAGCCATGGAGTACCTAAATCCAAATAAAAACCTACGTAACTCAGCGCAAAGGAGCTCAATAAGTAAAAGAGGCCTTTTGTGGTTTGATAGGGAACGGGATAATGTTTTTGACCATAAAAGTAGCAAAGCAGACACATCACAAAATAGCAGGTAATGGTGCTAAGCGCTCCTCCCATATACCCCCAAATGGGTACACATACGAAAATTATTGCTATGCTAATTATTGCCCCAACTAAGGTGATCCAAAAACTGTATTTGGTTTGATCGGTAATTTTAAACCAAATAGAAAGATTGAAATAGATGCCAAGAAGTAGGTAGCCCATCAAAAGTGTAGGTACTATAAAGAGTCCTTCCGCATAACCAGGCTGTCTTAAAAATAGAGGCCCCATCCATTCAAGATTTACGGAAATAGCAATCATTAATACGGTACAAAAAAGGATAAATGCATGCATCACTTTGGCATAGAGCAGTGGAGAGTTTTTGTCCTGTGCTTGCTTGAAGAAAAACGGCTCTGCAGCATATTTAAAGGCCTGAATCACCAAATTCATTAGGATCGCGAGCTTGAAATTGGCTCCAAATACTCCTCCTGCTTCTCTCGCGGAAAGCCCTGCATAGAAATTTGGAGGCAATACATATTCAAATAAGAATCTGGAAAACAATTCGTTGGTCACTCCAGCTAACCCCATGAATAATAAAGGGATGGAATAAGTCCACATGGGTTTGATGATACTTCCTTCCAGTTTGAATTGGAAAAAGCCAGCTTTCCACCAGACAAATGGAATAATCAGCCCGTTAGCTATCAGATTTGAAAGTAAAATGTATTCTACTCCCCAATCTGATCTATATCCTAAAAATCCTTCTGGAATTATTCCATTCGAGATTAAATAAGGGAACCCAACGATCAGAAGGAGGTTAAAGAAAATGTTTAGGAAGATGTTGAAAATTTTCGTTCCTGCGAAAATCAATGCTTTGTTTTCTAGCCTAAGCTTTGCAAAAGGAATTGCTAATATAGCGTCAAAGGAAAGGATCAAAGCTGTCCATCTGAATAAGTAAGCTTGGCCAGGATATTCCAACCATTCGGCTAGCAATGGTGCCATCAAATATAGTCCTGTGCCTAGAAGCAGAGTGCTTGTAATAAGCAAAGACTGGGTAGTATTGTATACTTTATTGGCGTCAAGGTTTTTGCCTGTAGCGAATCTAAAAAATGTGGTCTCCATCCCATAGGTGAAGACAATATTCATAAATCCTATCAGCGCATAGATACTTGTGTACGACCCCATAGCCTCTTTGCTGAGGTACTCTGTGTACACAAAAATCATTAAAAAATTGATAGATCGACCGAGGATACTACTCAGTCCATAAACTGCGGTTTGTCCGGCTAGTTTTTTGAAATTACTCATTCAGTATAAAGGAGCTTATTCTCCTTTGAAATGCGGCTGTCTTTTTTCCAGAAAAGCAGAAGTTCCTTCTTTATAGTCACCTGATTTCACACATCTGGCGAAGCTATTTGCCTCAGTCTGAAACCCGTTTTCATCCGGTACATAAGCCGAATTGACGCAGTCGATAATCATGCCGATAGCGAGTGGAGCTTTGCTGAGGATTTTGGCAATGATTTCTTCCGCTTTTTCCAAAGCTTCCTCTTTGGTAGGGAGGACATGATTAACGAGTCCTAAGGCTTTGGCTTCCTCCGCACCGATCATGTCACCGGTCATCATGAGTTCGTTGGCCTTTCCTCTTCCGATCAGGATAGTCAATCGCTGTGTGCCGCCATAGCCCGGAATGATGCCTAGATTGACTTCCGGCTGCCCGAATTTGGCATTGGCAGAGGCTATTCTCATATGACATGCCATGGCTAATTCGCAACCTCCACCAAGCGTATAGCCATTGTTGACAGCGATTACAGGCTTGTGGCAATTTTCTATTATGCTAAAGATTTCTTGTCCATTTTCAGCAAATTTTCGCGCATTCACTTCATTGAGCGAAGCTATTTCACTGATGTCTGCACCAGCCACAAAGGCCTTTTCGCCCGAACCTGTGATGATCACCGCTTTGATCTCCTTAGCGTCTGATACCTCTTCAAAAATCGTCCTTATTTCCTCCAAAGTCTCAAAATTTAGTGCATTCATTTTGTCTTCACGATTGATGGAGAGATGAAGTACTCCACCTTTCAAATCAGTTAGGATATTTTTGAAATCAGCCATAGTTCATCGTTGAATGTGAAACAAATATACAAGCAGGGTATTCAATCCCAAATTGCCTACTTAGAAAATGATAAACCTAAGGTAAGGGAATATTGCCCCTTTTGTGATTTACCTATGGATAATGTGGATTTTGTCCTAGGTCAAAAACCTGCTTCCGCATTTTTATTTACTTTTGTTCAAAATAGAATTTTAACTAAATCCGCTATTACTATGTCTTCCAAAAGAAAAATTACGGTTGCCTATGGTGACGGGATCGGTCCCGAAATCATGAAGGCTACTTTGGCGATCCTCGAAGCAGCTGGAGCTCAGCTGGAATACGATGTAATCGAAATCGGAGAGCAAGTTTATCTCAAAGGAATTAGTTCAGGAATGGAGCCGAATGCTTTCGAGTCGCTAAGAGAAACTAAAATTTTCTTGAAATCACCTATTACTACTCCTCAGGGCGGTGGTTTTAAATCGCTAAACGTTACAACCAGAACTTCTTTTGGTTTGTATGCAAACGTGAGACCTTGTAAGGCCTTTTCACCATTTATACAGACTCATTTTCCCAAGACAGATTTAGTGATCATTCGTGAGAATGAAGAAGATTTGTATGCAGGAATCGAGCATAGACAGACGCAGGAGGTATTTCAGTCATTGAAATTGATATCTAAGCCAGGTTCTGAGAAAATTATCAGATATGCATTTGAGTATGCAAAGAAATACGGTCGTAAGAAAGTGACCTGTATGACTAAGGACAACATCATGAAGCTGGCAGATGGATTGTTTCACAAGACTTTCAACGAAATAGCAAAGGAATATCCTGAGATTGAAAATGATCATAAGATCATTGATATCGGAACGGCTTTGATAGCCGATAGACCGGAGACTTTTGATGTAATCGTGACCTTGAATCTTTACGGAGATATTATTTCAGACGTCGCTGCTCAGGTTACAGGTTCTGTGGGACTGGGTGGCTCTGCCAATGTGGGCGAGGAAGTGGCTATGTTCGAAGCGATTCACGGCTCTGCGCCAGATATCACAGGAATGGGAATAGCCAATCCGTCGGGCTTGCTCAATGGAGCTATTATGATGTTGGTTCATATCGGTCAGCCGGAGATAGCAGAGAAAATCTCCAATGCCTGGATGAAGACATTGGAAGATGGGATGCATACCGGAGATATCTATCAGGAAGGACTTTCTGCGAAGAAAGTTGGTACAGAAGAATTTGCCAATGCGGTAATCGAACGATTGGGACAACTACCTGCTACAATGGTTCCTGCCTCGTTTGACAAGGATACGACTCCTATGAATGTATTCGTTTCGCCAGTGGTCAAAGCCAAAAAAGAACTGATTGGTGTTGATGTATTTGTGGATTGGGATGAGCCGGGAAGAGATCCCCAGGTATTAGGAGAGAAGCTTCGTGAGGCCAATGCGGATGGACTTCAATTGACTTTGATCACCAACAGAGGCATCAAGGTGTTTCCCGACGGAATGCGCGAGTCCTTCTGTACGGATCATTGGAGATGTAGATTCCAAAATGCTGAGCAGCACACCATCTCTCATGCACAGATTCGTGAGCTTTTAAAACAAGTAGAAGAACTTGGTTTTGACTTCATTAAGACTGAAAATTTATACTCCTTCGACGGGGTGAGAGGTTACTCTCTGGCACAGGGAGAGTAAGGGGATTGGAAATTTGAAATCTCATATTTGAAATTATAAGGGAGTGGGGTTACCTGCTCCCTTTTTTTTGTATAATTATTTTTAATGGGAATGTACTTTGTACTTTGTACTTAGGACATGGTACACTTATGAAAAAACGAGTTTTAATTATCACTTACTACTGGCCGCCAAGTGGAGGGTCAGGGGTACAGCGCTGGCTGAAATTTGCCAAATACTTGCCTGTAGCTGGCTGGGAGCCAGTTATTTTTACGCCTGAGAATCCTGATTTTGATCTAAAAGACGAAAGTCTGGAAAAGGAAATCTCGAAAGAGCTGGAGGTAATGAAATTCCCGATTTGGGAGCCATATCAACTATTGGATAAGATTCGTGGGAAAAAGGAGTCGCATCCTGGAAGAGTGATGGAGCAAAAAGAGCAAAGTTTTATAGACAAAGCAGCGATCTGGCTACGGGCAAATTTGATGATACCTGATCCTAGGATTTTTTGGGTAAAGCCATCGGTAAAATTTTTGACGGAGTTAGTTGAGAAGGGACAATTTCAGGCCATAATTACCACAGGGCCACCGCATTCAATGCATTTGATAGGAAGGGACCTAAAACGAAAAGCGAATATTTTTTGGCTTGCAGATTTTCGTGATCCTTGGTCACAGTGGGAGTTTCTTGACAAACTTCCTATGCAAAACAGCGTAATGGAGAAGCATAGGAAACTGGAGCTAGAGGTACTTCGTGAAGCGGATGTTGTTACTACCATTTCTCCTACATTTCAGCATGACTTGAGTCAGTTGTCAGATCGGAAAATCAACCTGCTTACCAATGGTTTTGATCCCTCAGATATTCCCCGGAATTTTTCTGTAGGAGAAAAAAAAGCGGGCAGTCTGCACATTGTTTATACAGGGATCATTGATTCGATCAGAAATCCCATGCCCTTGCTGAAAGCAATGAAGGAGGAGTTTTCTAAGGAGAAAGGAGAAGTGCAATTCACATTTGTAGGACGAGTAAGCGAGCAAGTGCAAGAGGATATTAGGGCTGATTCCTGGCTTTTGGCTCATGTGAATTTTGCCGGATATGTATCACATCAGGAGGTCTTTAAGTTTTATAAGAATGCCAACGCTTTGGCTTTGATTCTCACCAATACTAAAAATGCCAAGGGAAACATCCCAGGAAAGCTATTTGAATACATGGCGACCACCTTGCCAATTCTGGCTTTGGGAGATTCTGAAGGGGATTCTGCCCGAATTTTGGAAGAATCCGGAGCTGGGGAAGTTTTGGCTCACTCAGATCATGTAGCCATTCAGGTTCGCTTGAGGAAGTTGTTTGAGCAAAGTGGGAAAGCGGAATCAGCATCAGGTTTCGAACAATACTCCCGAAGAAATTTAAGTTTTCAATTAGCCGGTTTTTTGAATGAACATTCCCTTTCTTGATTTGAAGAGAATGGATGAGGAGCTGAAAGATGCTTTGAAATCCAAGTTTGCTGAAATGCTTGAAGGAGGGGTTTTTTCAGGCGGAGATGAGGTGAAGAATTTTGAATCTCAAATTTCAATTTACCTCAATTCACCCTTTTCTATTGCTTGTGCCAATGGTACAGATGCCCTTGAACTTGCCTTGAGAGCACTACAAATTGGGACTGGCGATGAAGTTATTGTTCCTGCTATGACTTGGGTTTCCACTGCTGAAGTTGTGGTGATGGTAGGAGCAAAGCCGGTTTTTTGGGACACGGATGAAGGTGGGCTTTTGGCTTCTGATTGGGAAAAAGCGATCACCTCAAAAACCAAAGCAGTGATCCCTGTACATCTCTATGGAAAGATGGTGGACATGGAAAGTTTGATGCAAAAAGCTAAAAAGCTTAATCTCCTGGTGATTGAAGATGGAGCCCAGTCTTTTGCCTCTTTTCAAAAAGGCAAAGCTGCCGGGACTTTTGGGGATGTGGGATGCCTGAGTTTTTACCCTACTAAAAATCTCGGTGCTCTGGGAGAAGCCGGAATGTGTCTGACAAAATCCTTTAAACTCAATGACAGAATTGGCACGCTGCTCAATCATGGTCAGAGAGTTCGAGATGAACATGAATTGGTAGGAAGAAATAGTCGCATTGATTCTATTCAAGCGGGTTTTTTAAATGTTTTTATAGAGCGTTTTGGTTCATATCAAGACCTACGGAAAAAGTATGCACAACAATACCTTGAAGGCCTAGCGGGAATCGAAGAGTTACAACTTCCAGCCGGTCTTTTAGAAGAAAATCATAATGCACACTTGTACGTGATCCAAGCAGCCAATAGAGACGAGTTGAAAAGTTTTCTTCAGAACAAAGGAATCGGAACGGCTATTCATTATCCACATATCTTACCGGATATGAAGCCTTATCGTTGTAAAGGAAATTTTGAACATGCCAGAAAGCTAAGTCAGCAGGGACTTTCTTTACCGCTCAATCCCTGGATGAAGGATATGGAAATAGCCTATATAGTTAATACAATTCAGGACTTTTTCGCTTAATTTCCCTGATGGCCTGGACTCAAGACCCGATTTACGTTAGTGGTATGCTTTGCTTATTTGTATTGCTCGCTATTAGGCTTGCCAAATTCCGAGGGTGGAAGACTATTGGGACTCCGATTTTGGTAATACTCACCACAGCGATTGCAGCCAACATTGGAATTATTCCTACGGCCACCAACGGCAACCCGGTTTACACAAGTGTCTTTATGTATTTAGCTCCAATGGGGATTTTTATTGCTTTGCTAGAGGTAGATCTCAAAAGTCTCAAAAAAGCGGGAGGGCCTATTCTACTGATGTTTGGCATCGGTGCATTAGGGACGATCATCGGGGTGCTGGTTGCTTGGTTTTTAGTTCGGCCAGCTGCTGAAATTGGTCCCATGGCAAATGCTGTCGCGGGGATGTACACTGGAACCTATATAGGTGGTAGCATTAATTTCAACGCAATAGCATTAAGCTATCATGTGAATGATAATGCTGATTTATTTGCAGCCACTACTGTGGTAGATAATTTGATCGGAACGCCATGGATTGTCGCCACGTTGATTCTCCCTAAGTACTTGCAGTCATTTTTTCCCAGGAAAAAACTACTTCCAGATACTAACAAAGTTCAAAAAGTAAAAGCTGAAGAATCTATCAGTATTGCTGATCTGGCAAGTATTCTAGGCCTGGCATTTCTGGCTATGGCTGTTTCAAAGTTAGTCTTTCAGTTTTTTCCGCAAATACCCGAGATTCTTACGCTCACGACCATAGCTTTGATTTTGGCTCAGCTGTCTTTTATCAAGAAAATGTCAGGGACGCATACGATAGGTTTTTTTTTAATTCTACTTTTCCTGGCAACCATCGGTACACTTTGCGATCTAGGCACACTAGCTGGGCTAGGTGATCTGGCGGGAACGCTGATTCTTTTTGTCTCTATTCTTGTGTTGATTCATGGTCTGGTGATTTTTGGAATTGGAGCCTTGTTCAAAATCGACTGGGACGTCATCGCAGTGGCCTCCCAGGCAAATGTAGGCGGGAATACAACAGCGCTTGCTTCAGCCGAGAGTTTGAATCGGCCTGATTTGCTGATACCGGGTGTGATGGTGGGAAGTCTGGGAAATGCGCTAGGGACTTACGCGGGATTTTTTATTGCGGGGATGGTAGGCTGATACTGTGTAAAGAATAGTTTGTTATTTATCTTTATTAGTCTGTGAAAGTAAGTGTTTGATAAAGAATAAAAAATTTACTACCTTAAAATCGAATTTTTATGTAATAAAATTTTGATAATGGGGAGCACAGTTGATCTATTTATTTCAAGAAGCCCGCTAAGAAACTCAAATTCTCAATCTGACGACAAGGCCTTATGGCAAAGTGTCAGGAAGGGTAATGATCTTGCGTTTTCTAATCTGTACCAGCGTTTCTCCAATTTACTTTTCAATTATGGAATGCATTTTTGCCATAATCGTGAACTGGTCAAAGACTGTATTCAAGAATTGTTTACAACGATTTGGAATAGAAGAGAAACGCTTTCTGACATAGATTCTGTCAAGTATTACCTGTTTAAATCATTTCGTAATCTACTTATTCAGCATATCAATAGAGAGCGTAAGCTCTATGTAGATATGCAGGATGATCAGGAACCATTAGCTTCTGAAGCTTCAATTGAAGATCACCTGGTTTCCCAAGATTATGGCCAGGAAAATAATGGGAAAATAGCTACTGCACTGACTAAAATTTCAAAAAGACAGCGAGAGATTGTGGTGCTCAAATATTTCAATGATCTAAGCTACGCTGAGATAGCAAATTTAATGTCCATTACACCGGCATCTGCGCACAATCTTCTATCAAAAGCGTTACAATGCTTGAGAGTTGTGATGAAAACTTTCTTATTATCCTTCTTTTTAAACTATTTAGTTTGAATTTTAAATAGCTTTGAATCAGTAGTATATATCTAATTCTATTGCTTGATTTTTTTTCTACAAAAATAAATCAAGAAAAAATGATGAGGTTTTGAGGTGTGGATACTCTACATAAGTATAACCCAAAAGCGTTACAGTGAACCATCAACCTACCGATTACGATAATTTTTCAATGGATGACTTTGTCTTGGATCCATTTTTTAAGGAGTGGGTATTGTATGCTGATCCGGTTCATAGTGAATTTTGGTTGGACTGGAAAGATGCAAACCCATCCAAAGTTAAACTGGTAGAGGAAGCTGAAGCCATACTATTAGGTATTGAGAATTCAAAACTCGAAATGAGGCCAGCAGAATTGCGTTCAGTTTGGGAGGTGATCCAAGCCGACATCAAACAGCCCCCAAAGTCCCTTGAATCATCTATCCGCAAAAGGAATTTATGGCCTTTTGCCTCTTCAGTTGCGTCTATTGCTTTAGTGTTACTTGCCTGGTATTGGTATGAATTGCCAAGGGAAATTGAATACCAAACAGCTTTTGGGGAGACCAAAGAGATTGTACTTCCGGATAGTTCCAGGGTGATTCTGAATTCCAATTCCAAATTGACCTTTGTGGATGATTGGGAAGGGCAGATGGCAAGAGAAATTTGGATAGAAGGCGAGGCTTTTTTTAGCGTGGTGCACAAAGTAGACCATCAGACTTTTAAAGTTCTAAGCTCTCAAAACGTCGCAATAGAAGTATTGGGGACAGAATTCAATGTGTATAATCGATCACAGGAGACCGAAGTGGTGCTTACCTCTGGACTGGTAACCTTGAGTTTTCCGGTAAAAGAAAAACAAGGTAAGATCGTCATGAACCCGGGTGACCTAGTAGCATTTAAAGAGAGTAAGTATCAGCGTAAGAAAGTAAATACAGCACACTATACTTCTTGGAAAGATAAAGTGCTCTATCTGGACGAAACTACTCTAGATGATATCATTAAAATGGCCAAAAATAATTACGGAATCGACATTGAGGTTGAGGATGATGAGGTTTTAGTGCAAACAGCATCAGGCTCTATGCCACTCAGTGATGCAGCGAATTTTATGAGCCAGATCTCCAAAATCTTTACTATTGAAATAGTAAACGAACAAAATAAGTACCTGATTAAAACCCAAAATGAAGTGTTCCCCAAATAACCTGAACCCTGTTTACAATGAGAAAGTTTGTACTATTAGTATGTATGAGCTGTTTGATTTCTTGGTTTGCATCAGCGCAAGTCGAGGGTTTGATAGCTTCAGAACGAAAACTGGATACCTACGGGTCATCCCGAAGTGAAAACAAAGAACTGAAAGAAGTTCTGAGTCAATTCGAGAATAATTTTAATGTCTCGATAGCGTACAAAGATGAATTGGTTCAATCAAAAAAAATCAAGACATCTCACTCTTCCTTTAACACAGTGGAAGAAGGATTGAAATTAGTCCTGCATGAAACGGGACTCAGCTACCAAAAAGCTGGGGAGAATTTTTATGTGATTTTTCAAAACAAATCAGGCAAAACAGCTGAATCTTCTGATTTGAAATACATTCAAACGGAGACTTTTTTGCCCTTATCCGATCGGAAAAGTTCAAGGACAAATTTCAAGACTGTGAGCAATAATGCTCCACAAATCGATCGCCGTAGAGTCGAAATTACCGGGAAGGTTACAGATGAAAATGGAATGGGTTTCCCGGGAGTTAATATTCTACTGAAGGGAACCTCCGTAGGGACGGTTTCTGACGCTAATGGTAACTATGCTATTAATGTGGTAAATGAAACATCCGTATTAGTATTTTCATTTGTAGGCTACCTCAATCAAGAACTTGTGGTGGGTAACAGGGCGGTAATAAACCTTACCATGAAAGTAGATGAAAGTGACCTAGAAGAGGTAGTGGTCACCGCCTTGGGAATCGAAAAGTCTGCTAAAAGTCTCGGTTACTCCACTTCAACGGTTAAATCTGACGAGCTGACCATCAATAGAACTCCCAATGTCATGAATGCGCTCCAAGGCAAAGTTGCCGGAGTAAGTATCTCCGCATTAGGGTCTGGGCCAGGTGGCACATCGAAAATCCGAATTCGAGGCCAGTCTTCAATCTCTGGTCAAAACAATCCACTGATCGTCGTAAACGGCGTGCCTATAGACAATACCAACTTTGGCTCCAATCCAGGAAATAATGCATCAGATAGCAGTATAGGAGTGCGTGGGGGAGGAAACACGTCAGATGGCGGAGACGGACTATCCAGTATCAACCCAGATGATGTGCAATCCATGACGATCCTAAAGGGAGCAGCAGCAGCCGCATTGTACGGTTCTCGTGCCAAGGACGGCGTGGTGATGATCACTACCAAAAGCAAAAATGATAGTCGGGGATTAGGCGTGACTTATAATTTGAACTATACAAACGAGGCTCCTTTGGATTTTACGGATTATCAATATGAATATGGCCAGGGAGAGCAAGGCGTAAGGCCGACTACTCCAAACCCTACTTCAGGGCAATGGTCTTTTGGTGAGAAATTCCAGCCTGGAATGACCCAGATGCTTTTTGACGGAGTGACTGTTCCTTATGTGCCTGTAAGAGGAATTATCAATGATTTTTTCCGCAACGGACAAAACGTGACCAATTCGATCACATTGGCTACTTCAGGCGAAAAAGGTGGAATGAGTTTGTCATTTTCGGATCTGAATAGTAAGGGAATAGTTCCAAACAATACCTATAACAGGAAGACGATTAATCTAGGTTTTGCCTATGATTTGAGTTCGAAATTGAGCTTTAGGGGAAACTTTAATTACTCTCATGAAGAGAATACAAATCCGCCAAACATAGGACAGCAAGATAACACCATACCCGTTGCGCTGTATAATATGGCGAATTCCATGCCTTTGGATGTGCTTCGCGACAATCGATATGATGCCAATGGAAACGAGGCCGTTTATTCGAGATTCAGGAATCGTACCAATCCCTATTTCACACTTTCTGATCAGTTCCAAAATATCCGTAGAGATAGGATTTTTGGGAATATCGCAGTAAAATACAACCTGACAGATTGGTTGTTTGTTCAGGGAAGAGTAGGTCAGGATTTTTGGACTAGAGATCAGGATTATAACAATTTCCCCACAGGCCAAGCTTCTCGGGCAGCCGCGCCGGCAGGGTTTGTAAATGGTGTGTACACGCAGGATCAACGAAGATTTCGCGAATTGAACACAGACTTTTTGATCAATGCCAATAAGGATTTTGGTGATTTTGGTGTGAATGTAAATCTTGGTGGTAATCACATGCAGCGCAGATCTGACTTGAATAGTGTACAGGTCACCGACTTTGTGGTGAGAGACCTTTATACTGTACAAAATGGCAGAGCCAAAGACCCCCTCTACGATCTGAATGAGCGAGCTGTTAATTCCCTGTATGGATCTGCGGAAGTCTCCTATAACGACATGCTTTTTCTGACAGGAACGGTAAGGAATGATTGGTTTTCTACACTTTCTGAGGCAAACAGAAGTATTATTTATCCTTCCGTTTCTGCCAGTTGGGTATTTACTGAGAATTTTGATAAAAGTGGCTGGTTGAATTTCGGAAAACTGAGAGTTGCCTATGCAGAAGTGGGTAGTGATGCCGATGTGGGAGCCTATTCGAATGTGCTTTTTTATGGCATCAACAATAATCTATTTGGCGGGCAGCCTGTGGGAGGACCTAACGGCTCCAATCTTCCTAACCCAAATCTACGCCCAATGAGAATTGGAGAAGCTGAAGTAGGATTTGAACTACGTATGCTTCAAGGCAGAGTAAGTCTTGATATGGCCGCCTACAGAAAACTCACAACAGATCAAATCGTGCGTGCACAGATTTCAGATGCATCTGGGTTTGTGAATACATCTATTAACAGCGGTCAAAGTGAAAACAAAGGAGTGGAAATGCTATTGACCTTCGTCCCTATCGAAAACGATAAATTCACCTGGGAATCTTCCATAAATGCCGCATACAATATAACTGAGGTACTAAGTCTGCTTACGGATACCCCTGGAGAGAGAATCACCGTAGGGACGCACGTGTTCAATGGAGAATTGAGACAAATCGTGGGAATGGAAATGGGCCAAGTGGCAGGATTTGGCTACAGAAGAGATGAGCAGGGAAGAAAGATTTTTGGTGCCAATGGAATACCGCTTCGTACTTCGGATTTGGTCAATTTTGGTAGCGCACTACCCAATTGGGTGGGAGGGTTTAATAACTCACTCAATTACAAAGGGGTCAAGCTTTCTTTCCTGATTGACTTCAAACTTGGAAATATTATGCTTTCAGGCACCAATTTCAACGCAACCAGACACGGTCTTCATAAGATGACCTTGGAAGGAAGAGAAGGCGGTGTTGTAGGGGTTGGCGTGAATGAAGCCGGTGAGACAAACACTGTCGTAGCACCTGTCCAATCCTACTGGGAAGTAGTGAGGTCACAGGCTTTAGTAGAACCGGTGATCTATGATGGAGGATATTGGAAGCTACGGCAAATTACCTTGGGGTATGATTTCACTAAGCATTTGCCTGATAATCAGCCATTCAAATCAGTCAAGCTGAATTTCGTAGCCAACAATGTATTTATGATAAAGAAATGGGTGGACAACATCGATCCAGAATCTTTCGGGTATTCCTCCGATAATTTGGTAGGCATGGAGTCCACAGGCCTCCCCTCCACCAGAGGTTTAGGTTTCAATCTAAATGTCAAATTCTAAGCTATACAGACATGAAAAAGATCATTAATTATATATTCATAGCGTCCATTTTGGTGTTTTCATCAGCATGCGACAATAATTTTGACGAGCTAAATACCAATAAGGTAAGCGCCACGGCCATTGATCCAGCTTTTCAGCTGAATGCAGCAATAGTTGGATGCGCTTATCCAAACGGTAGTTTGGTTTATGACATAGGAGTGGTGCAGCAGATTATTTCACCAAATTCAGGTGTGCTAACCGGAGCCAATTATAACCAAGATAATAGAGCCTCCACACAGGAGCTTTGGCAAAGCTACTATCGAAACGTGATCAAGAATACCAAAGATGTAATCAGCAAAATCAAAGATGATCCGAATCGAGCAAATCTGCTTAATATGACTAGAATTATTCAGGCGTTTGCATTTATGGTTTTGACGGATGATTATGGAAGTATTCCTTATTTTGAGGGGGGTGTAGGCTATTCTCAGCAAGTGTATTTTCCTGTCTATGATTCTCAAGAAGTTATTTACGCAGATATCATCAAGGAGCTGACTGAGGCTACCACGGCTCTGAATCTTTCGGGCAAAATTGAAGCTGCAGATATTCTGTATGGAGGGGATTTGAATAAGTGGAAGAGCTTTGGCTACTCCTTGCTGCTAAGGGCTGGGATGAGATTGAGTGAAGTAGATGCTGCAAAAGCGCAGCAAGTAGTCCAGACAGCATTTCAAGGCGGTGTGATCCTTTCGAATTCTGATAATGCGAAAATCGCCCATGATGCGAACTATACCAATACGATTGGGAATTTGTTGAATGCTACCGAAGCATCTAATTTCTATCTTACTGAGCCATTTGTAGAATATCTTCGAAGTAAAAATGATCCTCGTCTTTCCGCAATTGCTATCACCTATGTCGGTGCAAAATCCGGCCCGGAGCAAACTCCTGCGAAGGGGACTTATGAAGCAAGTGTCCACGTAGGCATGCCTATGGGAAATGACAATGTAGGCGCTGTGCAAGCAGCATCAGATTTAGGTTTGGTTAGCTTCTATGAGTTTGCGCAGGCTGATAGAAGAAGACTCGCAAAGAACACTGCGCCAAACTTCCTAGTCACAGCCTCTCAAAACTACCTGTTATTGGCTGAAGCCAGGCACCGAGGCTGGATCAATGCAGGAGATGTTGAGTCCTACTATAATGCAGGTGTGAGAGCTCACATGGATCAGTTGGGTACAGTGGATGAAGGTGCTTCAATAGCTCCTGAAGCAGAGGATGCTTATTTAATTGCCAATCCATTTGAGCCATCAAAAGCCTTGGAACAAATCAATACCCAATATTGGGTTTCCTCATTTCTAAATGGTCCAGAGGCTTTCGCAAACTTCCGTCGATCTGGCTATCCGATATTGGCAGCAAATCCATTTCAGGGAAGGGAAGTTTTATTTATCAACCGATTGACCTATCCTAACTCTGAAATCTCTGTAAACTCAGAAAATGTAAGCGCAGCCATTTCTGCTCAAGGAGCAGATAACCTGGAAACCAAAGTTTGGTGGGATAAATAGAATTCAACAGGGCTCTGTCAAAAAGAGCCCTGCTTTTTTACATTCAAAAAATGCTCATGATAAAAAAAATTACAATTTCCCTTTCGTTGACCTTGTTTATTCTCACAGGTTTGTTTGCACAGCAGATTTCAAAAGAAGAGATGATTTTTCTCACCCAGCAATGGGAGGGAGCGCGATTTGAGGATGGAAGGCCGAAAGTATCTGACGAAATTCTGCGCCGTATGCGAGAAGTGACACACGACGAAGCCTGGGCGGTGATGAAAAATGCAGGCTACAAATATCAGTACGCAGATGGTTGGGGATTATTAATCAATTCCGATAGTATATTGATAGGCAGGGCTTTGACAGCGACTTTTATGCCAGGCAGGCCCGATATCCATGATGCGATTGACGAGCGGGGCAAGAAGGAAGGGAAGAGAGGGCAAAATTCTTGGCCGGTAGATTTATTGCAACCTGGGGATGTGTATGTGGTGGATCAGTTTGGGATTCACAATGGCGGGCCTACGATCGGTGATAACGTGGGGAATGCCATTTATGCAAAGTCTGGCAATGGAATCGTGTATGATGGGGCGGTGAGAGACATTGTGGGCTTAAAGGAAATAGGTTCCTTCACTTCCTTTGTTTCCAGTTATCACCCTTCCCATCACAATCAAGCGGGTGACCTAAACACTATGTTGATTGGAATTAATAAACCTACCAGGATTCATCAGGTAACAGTGATGGCTGGGGATGTCGTCTTGGGAAGGGACGGAGCGGTGTCTTTTATCCCTGCCCATTTGGCGGAAAAAGTAGTAGTGACTTCTGAAGTCGTTCGTCTCAGAGATATGTTTGGGCATCAGCGGTTAAGAGAAGGAACTTACAGCGCAGGACAGATTGATACACGATGGTCAGAGGAGATCGAAAAGGATTTTTCCCAATGGCTCACAGAGCACATAGATGAACTTCCGATAGCCAGAGAACAGATTCAGGAAATTCTGAAAAACAGAACTTGGTAATACTTAAGCACAACCCTAAATAACCTATGAAATCGAGCATGACTCAAGCGTCACACACTGGGATGATTATCTACCATGCGAGATTCCATCTGACCTTTGAAAATCAAAATATAAACAGATGAAAAACAAGAACTCAAGAAGATCCTTTCTTCAAAAAGGAGCCGTAGCAGGCCTAACTGGCGCTGGATTGCTTTCAACTTTTGGACAGGGATTGAACGCTGCTGTAGTGAAACAAAACCCCTATTCAAACCCAGCAGATCTCAAAATAACCGATGTGAAATGTGGTTTTGTACGAGGAGCTGTCTATGTGAAAATTTATACTAATCAAGATGTCTGGGGTTGTGGAGAAGCTGTGGATGCCATTCATGGTTCATACTATTTAGTTAAAAGATTGGGTGAGCAGATCAAAGGGCAAAATCCCCTTAACCCGAATCGTCTTGCAGAGCAGATTCGTAAAGGAGCATTTTTTGGTGGAGCACAATCAGGTGTCTTTGTGGCTGTGTTATCGGCGCTGGAGACTGCACTTTGGGATATTACCGGTAAAGTGTTTGGCGTTCCTGTTTACCAACTTTTAGGAGGGAAATTCCGGGATAAAATCCGTGTTTATTGCGATACGGCACTTTATACCTCTACTAATCCTACTCCGGATGACTATTCAGCTGCCGCCAAAGATGCTGTTTCGCGCGGGTACAATGCAGTCAAATTTGACGTGGATGACGGAAGAGATCCTAATAAGTACGATCGCTACAACTGGACCGCAAGTCCGGCTGAAATAGATAGAATGTATAATGCAATTGCGGCAGTAAGAGAAACGGTGGGGCCATCTATCGATGTCTGTGTGGATATGCATGGTCGGTACGATGCGATTACAGGTATGAAAATGGCCAAAATGTATGAGCCTCTGAATCTGATGTGGCTGGAAGAACCTGTACCTGCTGATAATCCTGAGGTATATAAGCACATTACCCAGGAGACAAGCACGCCTATTTGCGCAGGCGAAAATATCTACCTCGCCTATGGATTTACAAAGCTACTCTCTGATGGTGCGCTGAATATTGTCATGCCTGATTTGCAGAAAGCAGGAGGGCTAGGAGAAGGTCAGCGCATCGCCAACCTGGCCAATCTGTATTATGTGCCCTTCTCACCTCACATGGTGGCATCCTTTCTCGGGGCGATGGCGAGCTGCCATGTGTGTGCTTCTGTTCCTAATTTCCAAATCATGGAATGGCAAATCTACATGGATAAAGATGACCTCTGGAAGGAAATAGTGACCTATGATGGCCCGAAAACCGAAAACAGCTTTATCACAGTTTCAGAGAAACCAGGAATCGGCGTGGAGATCAATGAGGAAGGAATGAAAAAGTATGCCGTTCCTGGCATCCCTTTCTTCGAATAATCAAAGTAGAATTGGTGCTCTTCAGATGAGATTTGAGTTGATATCTACCAATACTACCGAATAAAGAAAATGCCTGTTTTGACTTGATGCTATTTAAATTCTTGAAGAATCAATACTACTATATAACCTATTTATCAAATTAACTAAAAGTAAATGAACTCATTCTTTTCTCAAACCAAAAGCCTTAGAGTTGCCATTGGAATTGCAGCTTTTTCTTCAATTCTTCTCATGAATAGTACCGTGGCCCTGTCACAAGCCGTCGGTGCTTCTCCTGAATACATCAAGGCATTAACTTCTGGATGGACCGGAGACAGATTTGCTGATGGACGGCCTAAAGTTTCTGATTCAATATTGGAACGTCTTAAAAATATTTCCATAGAGGAGGCCTGGGGTGTATTGCGCAACAAAGGCTATCAAAATCAATACGAGGGTGACTGGCAAATCATGCTGCCAGATGAAGCGATGACAGGTCGTGTAGTCACTGCCCAATATATGCCGCTAAGACCGGATTTAGAGAAGCAAGTGAAAGATCAGGGAGTGGATATGGAAGGAAGATCTCCTAAAGGAGGGACGAATTCTTGGCCTATTGACATTCTTGCCAGTGGAGATGTGTATGTAGCAGATGGGTACGGAAAAATAGTTGATGGAACACTCATCGGCGATAATCTAGGGAATGCTATTTATGCAAATTCTCAACGAGGCGTGATTTTCTATGGTTCTGTTCGTGATCAAGAAGGTCTCTCTGAAATTGAGGGATTCAATGCCTGGATGAAAGGGCAAGATCCGTCCTACATTCAGCAAATGATGCTTACGTCAATCAATGCTCCTATCAGAGTAGGTCGAGCTACTGTTCTTCCTGGAGACGTGGTTTTGGCAAAGAAATATGGCGTGATTTTCATTCCTGCTTACCTGGTGGAAGAGCTTGTTTTGACTTCTGAGGTAACTGGATTGAGAGATGAATTTGGGCATCAGAGATTGAGAGAAGGGAAATATTTAGCTGGTCAGATTGATAGTCAATGGACAGAGGAAATCAAAAAGGACTTTTTGGATTGGCTGAATAACTATCCAGGTAAACTTCCAATGACTAAAGCTGAGCTGGATAATTACCTCAAAGAGCGGAATTATTGAGTCTGGGTTTCAGATAGGAAGAACCTACCCATTTTCCATCTTCCAATGGAAATACCAGCTATTGAAGGCAAACAAATTAATATAACTCATAACACTTAACCTATTTACCATGAAAAGCACCTTACAAAGTCTCATTCAAAAAAACAAGGCACAAGAGCAACAATACATTGCCCAGCGCCAAGCAGAAATTGACAACCCTCTTACCAAAGACAATAGGAGAGATTTTTTAAAGAAAACCGCACTTGGAGGTTTGAGTTTGACAGCACTGATGGGGCTAGGAATCGAAGATACCATGGCTGAGACTACCAAGAATGTGCGAAGAGCTTCTGCTCCCTCTGATCTCAAGATTACAGATTTGCGCTATGCGCACACGGCTGTCATGGGTGGAACTGCCATCCTGAGGATCGATACCAATCAAGGGATATACGGCCTTGGTGAAGTGCGGGATGGAGCAGATCCTAAGTATGCACTTATGCTGAAAAGCCGGATTCTAGGGGAAAATCCATGTAACGTAGAGAAGATATTTAAAATCATCAAGCAATTTGGCGGGCAATCGCGCCAAGCTGGGGGCGTATGCGGAGTGGAGATGGCTCTTTGGGACCTCTGTGGCAAAGCCTATAATGTGCCTGCATGGCAGCTTCTTGGTGGACGGTACCGGGATTCAATAAGGCTTTATGCAGATACCCCGGAAGCAAAGTCTCCAGAAGAGCAAATGAAGCTTATCAAATTCAGAACGGAGGATCAGGGCTACACATGGCTTAAAATGGACGTGTCTATAGGCGAGATCATGGATATACCAGGATGCGTCGTAAATCAGGAAGTGTTTAAATCAGGAAAAAGTCAGTGGTCAGGAGGATACATGTCCTATGCAAATACTGCTCATCCTTTCACAGGAGTGCAAATCACTGAAAAGGGTTTGGATGAACTGGCGAAGATCGTAGATAATGTACGGGGAATGATAGGCTATGATATCCCACTTTCCACCGATCATTATGGTCACTTCGATTTAAATAATTGTATTAGGTTGGGGCAAGCACTAGACAAATACCGTCTCGCTTGGCTGGAAGATATGGTGCCTTGGCAAATGTGGGAGCAGCATAAGACAATAACCACAGCACTCAACACACCTACTACTACTGGGGAGGATATATACTTGCTTGAGTATTTCAAAGATCTAATCGATAATCATGCCGTGGATATTGTCCATCCAGATTTGGCTTCTTCAGGTGGGCTTTTGGAAACGAAGAGAATTGCTGATTATGCTGAAGAAAAGGGGATTTCAATGGCTATGCACCAGGCAGGGACACCGGTTTCCTTTATGGCAAACGTACATTGCGCAGCAGCTACGCAGAATTTCCTTGCTCTTGAGCATCACTCGGTGGATGTGCCTTGGTGGGAGGATCTAGTGACCATGACCGGGGGAGGCAAAATGATTGACAAGGGATACGCTCCCGTTCCATTGAATGCGCCAGGTCTGGGAATTGAACTGAATGAGGAAGTAGTGAAAGCACACCTTCATCCTTCGGATAAGTCCTATTTTGCTCCAACTGATATGTGGAACGAAAAGCGTTCACATGATAGAACATATAGTTAAAAACACCTATTTTACCTATTGGAAGACCCGAGAGCTAGTTTAAGAACTGGTTGTCGGGTTAATTTTATATGTACTCACCCAAAATCCCGTCGTTTTGAATCTAAAAATCACAAAAATACTTTCAATCGTCACCGGCGTATTGTTCTTAGCTGCACTTGCCACTAGTCTCTTTGCAGGGATCGCAAATGCCGGCTTACTATGGATAGGATTTTTCTTCATTTGTGCCATTGCCTTTTTAGGAAGTACCACATTAAAAGGGTACGCCTACTCCATGATGATCTTTGGATCTGTGGCTATTGCCCTATATTTTCCTCAGTATTTTATTGAGTACGACGGCTTCAAGTTCAGTGCGCTTATTGTTCCATTGATTCAGGTGATCATGTTTGGGATGGGGACATCTATGAGCATCAAAGATTTCCTCGGAGTAGTCAAAATGCCCAAAGGAGTAGTGATAGGAGTGCTATGCCAATTTTCTATCATGCCTTTCATCGGGTTTGGTCTTGCAAATATGAGTGGTTTTCCTCCAGAAATTGCTGCCGGAATTATTTTGATTGGCTGCTCCCCTAGTGGAATGGCCTCTAATGTGATGAGCTATCTCGCGAGAGCAAATCTTGCGCTCTCTATTACAGTTACTTCTGTTACTACTTTATTAGCACCCTTTGCTACTCCTTTTTTAATGGGCTGGCTAGCTGGAGAATTTGTGGAAATCAATGTGTTGGATATGATGGTTAGCATTGTGAAAATGGTCATCCTACCCATTGGTGCTGGCCTGATTTTTAATTACTTTCTGCGTGGAAAAGCCAAATGGCTGGATGATCTGATGCCTATTTTGTCTATGGCCGCGATAGCCGTGATTCTGGTCGTCATTGTATCGGCGGGTAGGGATAGTTTATTGGATATTGGACCGCTTCTAATTATGTTGGTACTATTTCATAATCTTGCCGGATATACCCTGGGGTATTGGGTGAGTAGATTGCTTAGACTAAATGAAAAAGACTGTAGAACTATCGCGATAGAAGTAGGAATGCAGAATGGCGGCTTAGCCTCCGGTATCGCTAAGGAAATGGGGAAAATAGCTACAGTGGGACTGGCTCCGGCTGTTTTTGGGCCTTTGATGAATGTAACCGGTTCTATACTCGCTTCTTATTGGCATAAAAAACCGACAGAACCGGAGGAAGTTTCTCAATAACCTAAGGCAGCTTATAAGCCTGACGGGCCAGTAATTTCCACTGGCCCTTTTCTTTTTGCCATACAAGCATCACACCGATTTTTATGGCATTTGAGGTGCCTCCGTCTAGTACATCAGCAGCCAATACATGTCTTACGATTGCTACATTTTTGTACACCCGTATGGTTTGATTATCAAAAGAAACCGCAGCAAAATCGGATGCGCCACTTACTAGTGCCTCTATAAATTGAGCTTGGTTTTCGAGCTTTCCATTCGAATGACCATAGCTCAGATCGATAGAACTGAGTTGACTCAAATTGATTATGGTAGGGTCAATTAGTGCTAGCCGGAGCTTTTCTACCTGGGATGCTACGTCTTTCTCAGCTTGCGCAAAAGCAAAAGTTGCGCAGAGAAAAAAGGCTAAGGTTAGGATAGTTTTCATAGGTTTTTTGAGATAATCTATATGGATAAATAAAGTGTATTCATTCAGCTAATCAATGACTTGCCTTTGCGATTAATGTGCATTGTTAAGATACGAAAAATGGTGAATAGATTAATATTGAGCATGGCGACAAGTCGATGTTATCCTGCGGTAAGATAAACGTGCTAAAGCTTGCAGGTGTAGGCTATACAGACCAACAACTTTTCGACCCGGAAAATTTTCCTCAAGTATTTACACATCAAAATTTAGTTTTTTCCAAGAATTCATAGGAGTGAGGATGATTAAATTATCTCCGGATTCAATCTTAAAATTGGTTTTTTGTAAGGAGTGCATGCCGATCGTGCTGTGAAAAAGCACAAATTAAAGCTAGTTGAATTGGGTTATTAGACTATTAACAGCTGTTACTTTTCCTGTACAATGGTGAAAATATTCTTTTCTTTCAGGCCTTTCACTTCATGTTCTATCATTACCGGGATATCGTAGGTATCGAATTCTTTGAGGTGTATAATTTCTCCATTAATGAAAAATTCTATTTCACCTTGAAGCACTGTCAGAAAAGAGGGGTTATTTGCAGTGTGCTTTTTTAGGAGTTGATTTTGGATCAGCCCAATCGCAAAATAGTTCGTTTTGTCCGTCCGCTGGATCGGGCAAACGGAAGGGCGATCATTATGGAAGGTCAAGTTTTCAAGAATATTCATGCTAGTGTGGTTTTCTAGTCCTATAGGTGATTCACCTTGAAGTTAGCTAAAGTTTGAAAGAATTACGCTAATATGTAAAACTAAGTCAACTTGAATTGCGACTGCTTTGCTTGGTTATTTCCATTTGAGAACTAATAAAAGGAATTCTTGGAGCAAGAAAATATCCCGTTAAACTGGCAAATAATATGGGGATAAAATAGTTGAAGCCTGTAAGGGTGGCCAGTAGGATGGTTGTACTCATGGGTGTTCTGGTAACGCATGCATTGATGCCTGCCATACAGCTTACGATGGTTAATGTGAGATTTGTTTCAGGGAAAACTTGATGAATAATCAGCCCCAGTGTAGTACCTACGAAGAAAAGAGGAATGATAAATCCTCCTCTCCAACCAGAAGTAACGGTGATAGAAATAGCGAGAACTTTGAAAATCAGTATTGCCACCAAAGCTTCCAAAGCGAAGTCTCCAGCAAGTAATTCATTAATTTCCTCATGTCCGAAGTATCTGGTGATAGGGAAATAATAGGCAATCAGACCCAAGAGGATTCCACCAATTAATGTTTTAAAGTAGATGGGAATCGGTCTTTTGTCGAACAATACTTTGAAAGATTTTGTCGAATAAATAAATATCCAACCCATTGCTGTGGCAGCCATAGCGAATATTACGGCATAGCCAAAATCAAAGACCCCTGAATATTCATATTGCGCCAGATCCCAAGTCGCTCCTAAGCCTAGATGAATAATGAGCGCAAAGACCAGATAGCTGAAACAACTGGCGACCAATGCAGGGATAATAGCTTTATAATATTCTACAGCGTGCTTGTGATGCAATATTTCCAATGAAAAAAGGCTTCCTCCTAAGGGTGCACCAAATAACGCAGTGAATCCAGAAGCCATGCCAGCTATACTCATAGAACGTAGCTCTTCACCTTTCAAACGAAAGATTTTCCCTAGCCAAGTACCTGTAGATCCAGTCACTTGAACTAGCGGAGCTTCTGGGCCAAGACTCCCTCCAGATGCTACACATAGCAGAGATGAAAGGATCATGGATGGATTATTCTTTGGGTCAAGTTTTCCTTTGTTGAAACGGATATTGTTGACTATCAGATGGATTTCGCCGGGATCACCGATGAAATGGATGACCAGTCCAGCCAGAAATCCGCAGATAGCCATTACCGGAATAACTTCCCATCCTTCAAATATTGAGATTTTGTGCGTTAAAAATTCTAGCACTATCCAGTAGAAACCAGCTATGGCTCCACCAATCAAACCTAGTAATGCCCACAGCAAAAACGTTCGGCTAAATAGAAACGGATTGGGACGAATGGGCTGATCTAAAATATTCAGTGCATGGACTAGATTTCGTCTTCTCTTTAATTTCACCTGTTTAAATTTTTATTTTGTCGTTGGGTTGCGGTATCCAAAGAGTTGAAATGTGATTAGAAAGGCTCAATATGGATTAGTACATTCCCGAGTTCTGGGATATCCTTACACAGTTTATCTTTCAGCTGATGTGAAATATCGTGGCCTTCGGTCACCGTAAGTTTGCCGGGTACCAAGGCATGTAAATCTACATGGTATTCCATTCCTGCCTTTCGGATAAAGCATTTTTCTGTTCCTTTGACTCCTGGTACAGTCAGTGAAACCCGACGGATTTGCTCAGTCAACTCCTCGTAATTATTCTCATCCATTACCTCCCCCAGTGCAGGACGGAAAATTTTATAGCAATTGTACAGGATGAAAGCTACCGCCAAGAGCGCAGCGTAATCATCAGCTGCTTCAAACCCCGCTCCTCCGAAAAGTGCAATGGTGATTCCAATAAATGCGGCAACAGAGGTAATCGCATCGCTACGATGATGCCAAGCCTCAGCTTTTAGTGCACTGCTGTTTAATTTTTTGCTTCTGCTGATTACTACTTGGAAGGAGATCTCTTTCCATATAATTATTCCTGCAAGGACAAGTAAGGTAAAAGGCTTAGGTACCTGATGTGGAATAGTGATGTGCTGATAAGCCTGCCAAGCTATGGTGCCTGCAGAAATAATCAAAAAAACCACCACCAAAAATGTAATTAATGGTTCTGCTTTTCCATGTCCGTAGGGATGATTTTCATCGGCAGGCCTAGAGGAGTACTTCAATCCAAAAAGCACAAGCACTGAAGAAAAAACATCCACAACAGACTCGATTCCATCAGCTATCAGTGCATAGGAATTGCCAAAGATACCTGCCAGGAATTTAATCGCTGCCAAAACAACATTTCCCAGCATGCTGAAAATAACAGTTCTGACTGCAAGATTGGATTTGCTCATGGGTGAGGCGGATGTGAGAGATTCAAAAGTAGGTAATAATCTTTTTGGAAATAAAATAGCCAGAAACAAGTGATTCTATTTGCTATTGCAATTTGAAGTAACAAATGAATCCCTTTTAGCTAACATTTCCACCCCTTTTGACAGGAAAGGATTGAATACTTTTGAAGTTGAATAACCAAACCCTATGAAATCGAGCATGACTCAAGCGTCACACACTGGGATGATTATCATCATGCGAGATTCCATATGATCTTTGAAAATCAATTATAAACATATGAATAAGGCCACCAGATTTCTTGCACTCTTGCTTTGTGTGTCCCTCACTTTTTACGCCTGTGGAGAAGATGAGGATCCATTCGAGTTGTTAGTTTCTTCCACATCATTGGAATTCAGTGCAGCGGAGGAGTCTCAATTCTTGGCAATTACCAGCAATCAAAATTGGAGTATTGATCTAGACGTTCCTTGGATCCGCGCGACTCCCATCGCTGGTTCGGGAAATGCTCAAATCTCAGTAACTGCTGATACAAATGCTTCGGAGGAAGTTCGCACTGCCAGGCTAAAAGTAAGGTCGGGAGCGATTGTCCAGCAAATTGCTATTACCCAGGCAGGCGGTACTTCTGTAACTCCAGATTATTTCATTCCTGCTGATAATACTGGAATGCGGGATATCCCAGGTTTGGAGTTGGCAAGTGAAATGGGGATCGGTTGGAATCTCGGGAATTCTCTCGAAGCAATAGGAGGTGAAACCGCCTGGGGCAATCCCAAAACCACCAAGGAGCTAATCGAGGTCATTAAAGCGGCCGGGTTTAAATCCGTGCGCATCCCAGTAGCATGGAGCAAATTTACCAATGCTGAAACCTACGAAATTGATCCAGTATGGATGGCGAGAGTAGAAGAAGTGGTGGATTATGTGATTGATAATGACATGTACGCAGTCATGAATATACACTGGGATGAAGGCTGGATGCAGCCCACTTTTGCGCAGCAAGAGTATGTGAATGATAGGTTAGAGAAAATGTGGATACAGATTGCTTTGCATTTCCGTGATTATCAGGATCACTTATTATTTGCAGGAACAAATGAAGTGATAGTAGAAGGGGATTATAGTACTCCCAAACCGGAAAATTATCAGGTTCAGAACTCATTCAATCAGACGTTTGTGGAGGCTGTACGATCTACCGGAGGGAGAAATACCTTCAGAAATCTAGTTGTTCAGACTTTTAATACCAACATCGATTATGGGGTGAGCTTCTTTGAAATGCCAGAAGATAATACAGAGGACCGCCTTATGGTGGAGGTTCATTATTATGATCCGTATGAATTTTCTCTGCAAGAGAATGAAACTATCACGCAGTGGGGCATGGGCGCAACAGATCCTACAAAAACAGCTTCATGGGGTGGAGAATCCTATGCCGACGGACAGTTTCAAAAAATGAAAACCAAATTCATAGACAAAGGAATTGCAGTTTTACTAGGTGAATATGCCGCTACGGACAAGAAGGCAGAAGACAATGATATCTATCGGGAACATTACCTGCGCTATATCACCAATAGTTCCATAGCGCGTGGACTAGTACCTTTTTATTGGGATAATGGTTATAAGGGAGATTATGGTTCTGCGCTATTCGACCGGAGCTCAGGAGCACAGGTTTATTCTGATTTGATCAAAGCGATTACCGATTAAACCAAAAACTTCTGGTATTACTCACGAATTCCGGGGTTAGATTAGCAAGGTTCTTAGGAAGCAAATGCCTCCTTATTTTGGCGGCCACTGATCGTCCCTGGCATAAATTGATCCATTTTTAACACAACAAATCCACCAAGGGCACATGCAGCCATGCCCAATACCATAGGAAATGCCGAGCTCGCATGGAATAAACTAACAATTGCTGTGACTATACCTCCAATTGCCATCCTCATGCTTCCTAGCATGGCAGAGGCTGAGCCTGCTGCTTTAGCAAATGGAGCCATAGAAAGAGCGGTGGTGTTTGGGCCATTTAATCCGTGGGCTGTGAGGAATATGAACATCAAAGCGATCAGCGTGTACACATTGTACCAACTGAAATAGACTCCTGTCACTAATATCAATCCAACTGAGACCTGATAGTGAAGAGAGAAATTGATGATCTGCTGGCTAGTGTATTTGCGTAGCAATATATGGTTAAGCTGGGTAGAGCCTATCATGGCAAAAGCCAAAATGGCGAAGATCCAGCCGAATTGATGTTCACTCAGACCATACAAATTCATGAAAACGTCTGCCGAACTTGCGATGTAGGCAAACGGAGCTGCACCGGCAATACCACCTGCTAGCATGTAAACCAGAAACTGGCGATTCTCAAGTACCTTAATATAGCTTTTCCAAACCTGTTTGGGTTTAAGAGATACTTCCTTGTCAGGAAGTGCTCCAGCTGGAAGTACAACTACAGTCGCAATCCAAATAATGGCCGTCAAAACAGCTAGAATGATAAATACCCAGTGCCAATCATAAGCTGCTGTCACAAAACCACCTAAAGTCGGGGCGATCATGGGGGAAACTGCTATCACCAACACAAGTAAAGACATGGCTTGCGCAATTTTCTTCACAGGGAATATATCTCTTACGATCGCTTGAGCGGACACCATTCCAGCACAGCCTCCAATAGCTTGAAGGAAACGCATGAAAATCAGATTTTCTACAGACTGCGACATGGCACATCCAATAGATGCTAGGATATAAATAGCTAAGCCCCCATAAAGCGGCTTTTTCCTGCCATATTTGTCTAGTAGCGGTCCGTAAAATAACTGACCGATGGCGATGCCGACTAGATAGGCAGTAAGCGAAAGCTGAATATTTGAAATTGGGGTATTCAGATCTCTTGCCATCTCAGGAAAACCTGGGAGATACATGTCAATAGAAAGAGGGGAAATCGTACACAAGGCACCTAGTACCAAGACGATTTTAAAGTATTCCCTTTTGCTGTATTTTTTTTCCACCCTAAAAATAATTTGATCTTAAAATTTTGGCTATTCGTGGTAAACAGGCTAATCTCTTGATGAGTTCGCAAATATCGGGTTAATTTTTTATGAAATAATTAGGGCTAACCCGAATAGGTTAAAGAATCATTAATAGCCAAATTTTTTGAGTAAAAAGTAAATTGAATTAGCCCTAAGATTTTGTATCAATGCATAAAAGCCAAAGGATTGATTTTGGGATTTAGCAGTGCTTTACCTGAATGAATTAAAATTCTATCTCATCAATACTTCTCAGCTGCACATGCTTTTTCATCTTCTTTTGGATGATTTTGAAGTGGTGCAGGTCCTCCTCTGCGATCAAAGAAATGGCTTCTCCAGTTGCACCGGCTCGGCCTGTTCTACCGATTCTATGCACATAGTCTTTTGGTGATCTTGGCAATTCATAATTGATCACCAGCGGCAAAAATTTAATATCAATCCCTCGTGCTGCCAAATCTGTAGCCACTAGCACCCTGGTTTTGCCGGTTTTGAATCGATGCAATGCTTCTGTCCTAGCTCCCTGACTTTTATCCCCATGAAATGCCAGCGCATCAATTCCATTTTTGCTGAGCTTGGTGACGATATTATTAGCAGCTCGGATAGAGGAAGCAAAAATCAATACCTGCGACCAATCTCCTGTGCTGAGTAAATGTCTTAAAAACGGGCCTTTTTGCTCCATAGGCACGCGGTAAGCATATTGATTAATTAAATCCGGAGAAACTGTGTCCGGCTCGGCAGAAATTCGAATAGGCTCATGAAGCAGTTCTTCGGTTAATTCATCCACGGATTCTTCGCTGGTGGCTGAGAAAAGTATGTTCTGTCGCTTTTTGGGGAGTTTTGCTAAAATCTGATCCACTTCTTCCTTAAAGCCCATATTCAAAACCTTATCAGCTTCGTCCAACACGAGCACTTCCACCTGATTAAGATTCAGAGAATTTTTGGATAACAAATCCAACAGTCGACCGGGAGTAGCTATCAAAATATCGGTTCCATAAATCTTCATCATCTGCGGATTGATCGATACTCCTCCAAATACAGCCAAAGCTTTTACCGGTCTGGTCAGAAACCGGGCAAAATTCTCGGTCACTTCTGCCACTTGACTTGCTAATTCCCGAGTAGGAACTAGCACCAATACCGGGATCATACGCCCCTTATGTGGAGCTTTTTCCTGAAGACGCTGGAGAATAGGAAGGATATAGGAAGCAGTCTTTCCTGAACCCGTAGGGGCGATACCAAACACATCTTTTTGCTGAAGGATAGCCGGAATAGCTTCTACTTGTATAGGATAAGGACTATCGTATTTTGCCTTGGCGATAGCATCAAGTAGTTGCTTGGATAGTCCTAATTCTGAAAAATTCATGTGCAGATATTTTCGACAAAGTTAAGGCTTGGAAATTACTATTGAACCTTTTCGGTAATCTTCATGCCTGAGGTTCCGGCATAGAAGACAATAATCTCTGCATCCTCGTCACCTGTATTCCTACCCAAATGTTTTTTGTTCACCACTTCTATGATAGGATCACCGGCTTTGAGTGTGAGTTTATTGCCATCTTCATCGATGACAAATAGCTCCCCTTTGAGCAGTACACCTGCGTTAATGACCGGATGAAAGTGCAGCGGTAGATCAGAGTGGGCCGGAATGGTGATTTTTAGAATAGAAATCTCCGGCTTTGAAATTGGGTAATGCGGCAATGAGTCACCATTCCAAGAAAGTTCGGATTGGATAAGGGTGACAGAGCTTGGAGAAGTCTTTTCCCAGACTTCTTTTTTCACCACATAAAATGAAAAAAGAAATAGTAGGGCAACAAGCAGCATGTTTTTCTTCATGGGATGGATTTTAGGTTTAAAAGAATAATCAAACAGTTGATGTAAATCTTACTTGTGTATAAGGGTAATATGTTTCAACTTGTAAAGTACCTTTTAAATGCATACCGTAACTAAGACGATTGGTCGTTGAAAGATACTTAGCTCAAACCTAAAAACCCGATTCCTAGTATGTCCTTTATTCGTATTGCATCCTACTTTTTGATAGCAATTATTCTGACTTCTTGTTCCAAAACACTACAGGAAGATCATTCCAACCCCTCTCCAGCGAAATCTGCAGCCGAAGAAATGGAAACATTTCAATTGGAAGCAGGATTCAAAATTCAATTAGTCGCATCAGAACCTATGGTGGAGGATCCTGTCTTTATCACGTTTGATGAGGATTCCCGGCTCTGGGTGATTGAAATGCGCGGGTTCATGACAGATACGCTGGGCTCTGAGGAAGATAAGCCCATTGGGAGGATTTCGGTACTGGAAGATGAAAATGGAGATGGATTGATGGATAAAAGAACCATTTACCTGGATAGTCTGATAATGCCGCGAGCCTTAGGGTTTTTCGCCGATGGCGTACTGATTGCTGAGAATAAAGCCCTTTGGGTGACCCAAGATGTTGATGGAGATCTCCAAGCCGACACGAAAGTGTTGTTGGATTCTACTTATGCTGCTTCAGGGAACCCCGAGCATTCAGATAATGGCTTGCTCAGAAATGTGGACAATTGGTATTACAATGCAAAATCCAGACTTAGGTACAAATATCTGGATGGCAATTGGATAAGAGACTCTACAGAATTCCGAGGACAATGGGGAATCAGTCACGATGACCAAGGGCGCTTATTTTACAACTACAATTGGTCACAACTTCACGCAGATTTGGTTCCGCCCAATTACCTTTCCAGAAACCCAAATCATAGCCCATCAACGGGAATTGACTTTGGAGTAGCGCAGGATCGCAGAGTTTTCCCTATCCGTTCCACTCCGGCTGTTAATCGAGGCTATATTCCCGGAGTATTGAGTGAAGATCAACGATTGATGGAATTCACCGCTGCATGTTCACCTTGGGTGTATAGAGCGACACTTTTTCCGGAGCCATATGAGGGAAATGTCTTTGTGGCAGAACCTGCAGGTAACTTGGTGAAGAGAAACGTCCTGTCTGAAAATGGCACTACAATTATCGGTTCAGATCCTAATCCCGGTAAAGAGTTTTTGGCCTCTACGGATGAACGATTTCGTCCTTCGGGGTTCGCAACTGGACCAGATGGGGCATTATATATAGCAGATATGTACCGAGGGCTGATCCAGCATAGAGCCTATATGACACCGTATTTACTGGAGCAAACGGTAAAAAGGGGGCTGGAATTCCCGATCCATTTAGGAAGGATTTGGAGGATTGTACCTGAGGGAGAAAATACTATAGCAATGCCTAAGCTTTCGCAGGCCAGCAGTGCAGAATTGATATCATTTCTTTCTGATAAAGACGGCTGGTACAGAGATATGGCTCAGCGACTCTTGGTGGAGCGAAAGGATGCGCGGGTGAAAGAAGGTTTGATGCAGGTTGTTTTGGATTCTAATGCGAGTGAAATGGGGCGATTCCATGCCCTTTGGACACTGGAAGGACTGGGTTTGCTTTCGGAGGATTTTCTTTTTTCGACCTTTGAGAAATCTTCAGGTCTGATTCAAAATACGGCACTGAGATTATTAGAGCCATTTGCGCAAGTTTCTGCAGTCATTCGGTCCAAACTTGCTCAAGCGATGCAGGATGCTGCGCTTATCGCTACTCAGCAAGAAGCACTTCAATTGGCCTTGAGTAGCTATGTGCTTGCTGCTGATGAGAATGAGAAAGTGCTTTCTACAGTTTTTAAAGAGCAGGGTGATGACCCTTTGATTAGGGATGCAATGATGAGTAGTTTGAGGGGGGGAGAATATGATTTCTTGCAAAAACTCTGGGCTAGTTCAGCATGGGAAATTCAGGATCAGACCAAGGAAATATTTTTAGAAACACTAGCTTCAGCAGTGCTGAAAAATGGAAATCCCTCTGAAGTAGCCGGACTTTTGACACTGGCAGATGCTAAAGAGCTAGCCTGGAAGGAAACTATTTTGATATCCGGTATGTCAATTCAAGCTGCAAACCTAAAAGACAAAGTACAGATAGCTCTTAAGTCAGAGCCTTCACTTTTTCAGCGAAAAGATCTTCCCATTGATCAGAATCGCTTGAATATGCTGATGAGAATATTTACCTGGCCTGGGTATGAACCCTCTAAAGTTGTGGTTTCAGCAAGTCAGCTGGATGAAAGAGCAATGAAGCAATTCGCTCAGGGCCGGCAAAAATTCCTGGTGACCTGTGCTGGATGTCATGGATCGGATGGGGAAGGGGCTACCCGAATGGGGCCGCCATTGGCTGGTTCGGAGTGGGTGCTGGGTGACGAGCGAAGACTGGCCATGATCTTATTGCACGGGTTGGAAGGACCGGTAGAGGTTGCCGGGAAGACCTATGATGCGCCTGATATTCTTCCTGTGATGCCGTCACACGCTACAATGGATGATGGAAGTATTGCGGCGATTTTGACTTACATTAGAAATGAGTGGGGAAATCAGGCTCCGCTAATATCAGGCCGAACGGTCAGCAAAACCCGCCTGACTACTCAGGGAAGAGTCTATCCATGGAAAGCAGCTGACTTAAATGAGTATATAGAATCTTTGCCTCCCGAGGAAACCCAATAACCCTAACCTATGAAGACTTCCAAATCAAATTTGGTCAGCTTTGATGCTGACAGAAGGCATTTTATTAAAACAGCAAGCCTCGGAGCAATGGCTATGAGCTTTCCATTTCCCTCCCTGCCTGACACCTTGAAGGGTATCCCAATGGGTGTAGTCGTGCACTCCTATGGAGCAAGATGGCATTCCCAAGTAGGCAGCCCAAATTTTCCTGGCTTTGCTGATGCGATAGATTTGATGGAGCATTGCAAGCAAATCGGTGCCGGGGGAGTGCAAGTACTCGTGAGTGGTTGGGCGGATGATTTTGCTAAGAAAGTGCGTGATCGTAGAGAAAAACTGGACTTATATCTGGAAGGAAGCATAGGTCTTCCAAAGTCAGCTGATGAAGTTGCGAAATTTGAAGCCGAGGTGTTAGCTGCAAAAGAAGCAGGTGCTACTGTCTTGAGGACGGCCTGCCTGAGCGGTAGGAGATATGTGAATTTCCAAACTCCTGAGGAATACAAAGCCTTCAAAAAAAATGCGCTTCAGTCCATAGAACTGGCTGAGCCCATTGTTCGAAAGCATAAAGTGAAGCTTGCTATAGAAAATCATAAAGATTGGAATGCAAAAGAACTCGAAGCGATAATCCTTAATATGGGCAGTGAATGGGTGGGAGTAACTTTGGATTTTGGTAATAATGTATCATTTCTAGAAAATCCTATGGAAGTAATCAAGACTTTGGCACCTTACGCATTTTCTACTCATGTGAAAGATATGGGCGTGAAGGATTACAAGGATGGATTTTTGCTTTCAGAGGTACCACTTGGCGAGGGGATTGTGGATGTCAAAGCGGGAGTAGATTGGTGTAAAAAATTCAATCCTGATATCACCTTTTCGCTCGAAATGATCACGCGTGACCCCTTGGAAATTCCTTATTTGACTGACAGCTATTGGGCAACTTTTGAGGATGCATCTGCTCAGGAAACAGCGAAGCTACTTCGGCTAGTAAAAGAAAATGCATTTAAGGGGGAACTTCCTCATGTTACCGGACTTAGTCCCGAAGAAAAACTGGCATACGAAGAGCAGAACGTGGTATCCTGCTTGAATTACAGCCGAAGCACGTTGGGATTGGCATAAGTGTTTTTCTAAAACATGTGTTTCTGGCTGAGTGCACGGTCTAGTATTAAGTTTGTTTTTCATTTGAGAAATACCCATTTTCCTACTTTAAGAAAGGAGAGATTACCTAATTTGAACCTCAACCATTTACCCTAAAAGTACTAGGTGCAGTTCACGGGCAAACGTATACTAAAAAGAAAAATCTGCAATTAAAATTTAACCATTAACCTATTAACCCATAACTATCATGTCTGAAAAATTACCAGGAATCAAACTTTTTGACCTAAGTGGAAAAGCAGCAATCATCACAGGTGGATCCAAAGGTCTTGGTTTGGCAATGGCCGAAGGACTTGCCTCCGCTGGAGCAAATGTGATGCTGGTCAGTAGAAATCTGAATGAATGTGAAGAATCAGCCATCAGAATCAACAAACTTTATGGAGTCAAGGCTATCGCCTTTGAAGCTGATGTTGTGAATAAGGATCAGACAGAAGCCATGGCAAAAGCAGCTTTTGATGCTTTCGGAAGAATAGATGTGCTAATCAACAGTGCAGGGATAAACATCCGGGGAGCGATTGATGAATTGCAGCTGGAGGAATTCAGCAAAGTGATGGATATCAATGTGACAGGAACTTGGCTATGTTGTAAAGCGGTAACTCCCTACATGAAGGAAGCCGGAAAAGGAAGTATCATCAATCTCGCGAGCACTTTGGGATTGGTAGGGCTATCGAATAGAACGCCCTACGCATCCAGCAAGGGTGCCGTGGTGCAGATGACCCGAGCACTAGGATTGGAGTTTGCACCATTTAAAATTACGGTCAATGCGATTTGCCCTGGGCCATTTTTGACAGAAATGAACTTGCCTATTGCCGATACAGAGGAAGGAAAGAAGTTTGTGGTTGGAGCCACAGCTCTTGGCAGATGGGGGAGATTAGAAGAAATTCAAGGAGCGGCAATTTACTTGGCTTCGGATGCGGCAACGTATATGGTGGGATCCATGCTAACTGTGGATGGAGGTTGGACCGCCAGGTAATTTTGATAGATGTAAGGCGGCTTGATTGCGTAAGTCATCAGACTTGTATCTAGTTAGCAGCTTTTAATGCCGTCACGAGCTTTAAGAGAAAAGTAAGAAATTGGATTCTTTGCTGCATAGAACATAGATTTAACAGAAAATGTAAGCTATCTCATATAGCAAGCTATGGTTGCTATGGGTGTGGTTTTTATTTGTTCAGCTTGCTTAAGGAACATTCTTTTAAAAGGCCCTCCATTATCAATTCTTCAGTTATCCTTATTGACAAACGTTTTTTGACCATTTTGAAATAATCAGAAATAAGTCGAGCTCAAGATCTTTACTACCTGAACAAGCTGAGTCTTTAGTCAACTCTTTTTTTTCTCTGCGATAAAAGAATAGCAAAAAAAAGAGGCTGTCTCAAAAGTAGATAGTTTAAAAGGCTAGTCGATTACTCGGCTAGCCTTTCTTGTTTTACTCAAAATATGTACTTTGAGGTGTGGAAAAACAAGACTTAAATGTA